>CAYOOS010000152.1:0-9034 GCA_964405585.1 uncultured Acidobacteriaceae bacterium
CACCCACGACGCCACAAAGGGCCCCGCCGCCCCGCCGATGTTCACCAGAGTGTAATAAATCGAATATCCGATCGAGCGAACATTCTCATGTGCCGCCCGCGCCGTCGTCCCAACCACCGAAGGTTTTACCAACGCCACCCCCAGCGCCGGCAGCATCAACACAACTGTTACCAGCGCGACCAGCGGCACCGCATTGCGCACTGGCGCAAGCCACGGCGCGCCCAGGGACCCCAACAGAAAATATGACCCGGCCAGAATGAGGTACGCCAGCGAAAGCGCGCGCCGGAACCCCAGTCGGTCGGCTATGGCTCCTCCAAAAATCGCCAGAAACCATACCAGCCCGCCGAACAAGGCCGTCAGGTCGGCAGCTCGCTCCAGCGGAAAGCTCAACGTTTCGTGGAGATAGCGCGCCAGCGAGGCGAACGCCGCGTAGTAAGAGAGCCGTTCAAACAACTCGCTGATGTTTGCCACCCAAAACGGCCGCTCAAACCCTGTGCGTACTTCCTCCAGCCGCTGACCGAAGCTCATGCACCCTCCGATATCCGCAAGGCGGGATGATAGCAGATACTGCGCGCGCAGCGCGTCTTTGGCACTCCAACAGGTGACGCCCTCCAACGGCTTCGCGGTAGAATCTCCGGGTCAACTCAGTCCAGAGTCTTTCGCGAGGGCCGGCTAGCGTATCCGGAACACCGAAGCGGGAATCCTAATAGGAGACGCCATGAACAACTCTCCAGCATCGCGCCGTCAATTCTTGAAATTCGCCGGCGTGGCCGGAGCCGGGCTGCTCGTTCCAGGAAAATCGTTCCTGGCAAATGCCATCGCTGTGGGTGAAGGGCCGCAAGCTCCCGATTCGCCGGCGGATTACACGCTGCGCATCGCCGCCAGTCCGGTCGAACTGGCGCCCAACCACATCGTCTCCGCCATTACCTACAATGGCCAATTCCCCGGTCCCTTGCTGCGTTTCAAGGAAGGCCAGCAAGTGGTCGTGGACATCTTGAATGACACGGACACTCCCGAGCAACTCCACTGGCACGGACAGTTCCTCTCGCCGGACGTGGATGGTTCGGCCGAAGAAGGTACTCCGTATGTCCCGGCGCACGGCAAGCGCCGCATTCAGTTCACGCCACGACCTGCGGGCCTCCGCTTCTACCACACCCACAATCGTGCGGGCGCAGATCTTCACGCCGGCCAGTACAGCGGCCAAGTCGGCCCGGTATACATCGAGCCCAGGCACGAGCCAGGAAATTACGATCGTGAAGTTTTTCTCGTCCTCAAGGAATTTGAGCCCTCTTTCAGCCAGGGCGGCGACATGGCCATGGATTTCCTCGCTCCCGCCGCAAAGGTCAAAGACTTGGAATCCTCCGGCGAGTCCGCCATGAAAGCCTCACTCGCCAAAGGCATGCCGCACGGCTTCGAAGTCGGCTACCGCTATTTCACGATCAATGGACGAATGCTAGGCCACGGCGAACCTATTCGCGTGAAGCCGGGCGAGCGCGTCCTCTTCCACGTTTTGAATGGCAGCGCGACGGAGATTCGCAGCCTGGCGCTTCCCGGACACGCATTTCGCGTTGTGGCGCTCGATGGCAATCCGGTGCCCAACCCCGCCGATGTTCCCGTGCTATGGTTAGGCACCGCAGAAAGAATTTCCGCCATCGTCACGATGAACCATCCGGGCGTGTGGGTGTTGGGTGATTTAGCGGACGATGATCGCGGACACGGCATGGGCATAGTCGTAGAGTACCCGGGGCATAAGGGCAAGCCCGTCTGGTCCCCTCCGCCGCCGTTTGAATGGAACTACGCGCGTTTCGCCAAACCAACCGTTTCAGCCGCCGAACCCGATGAAGTCATCGATATGACTTTCGCCAAGCAGAATGCCGCCGACCACGGTTTCAACCTCTGGTCCATCAACGACAAAGTCTTTTCAGAGGATGCGATGACCACTAGCTATCATCTTCATCAAGGCCAGCGTTATCGCATTCGCATGCGCAACGCCAGCGACGACATTCATCCTATCCATCTTCACCGTCACACCTTCGAACTCACCAAGATTGCCGGGAAACCCCTTGCCGGAGTGATGAAAGACGTCGTCATGGTTGGCGGGTATCAGGAAGTGGAGATCAGCTTCACTGCGGACAATCCCGGCCTCACGCTATTTCACTGCCACCAGCAACTTCACATGGATTTTGGATTCATGGCACTGTTCGACTACGTGTGAGCTGAGAACAGCCCTGGAGGTACGATGACTGAACAGTCCGCCGTCTGGAGTGCTCGCGCAACAAAGGCAGTCTTACTGATCCGTATTCTCGTGGGCTGGGTTTTCCTCTCCGAAGGCATCCAGAAGTTTCTTTTTCCAGAGGCGCTCGGCGTCGGACGCTTCCTGAAGATTGGAATCCCCTGGCCTAACGTCTTGGCTCCATTTGTCGGCACAGTGGAGATTGTTTGCGGAACTCTGATCCTACTGGGACTCGCAACGCGCCTTGCCGCGGTGCCACTGCTGGCAGTGATTCTAGTCGCCCTCTATTCCACCAAGATAGTCGTTTTCGCAAAGCTTGGCTTCTGGGGCACAATGCACGAAGCGCGAACCGACGTAAGTATGTTGCTCGCTTTGCTGTTCCTCCTGCTCGTGGGCAGTGGCTCATTGTCGCTCGATGCCGCTCTCCGTTCACGCCATTAGCTTTTTGAGGGAACTGCGCCCCGCACTTTCAGGTTCTTGTTCGATGCCGCGGCGGCCTACAGATCCTGCCCGCCGTGCTGATCCGCGCTTATTGGCGTCGGATTTGTGACGTCAGCTTTCGGTCGCGGAGCAGTGGCCCAGGACACTTCCGGATCATCCATTTCGATTTTGCGAATTCCCTGAGGGAAACCCGCCTGTAGCCGTTCATATTCCGCTTTGTGCGCAGGATTCGGATGGCTCCAATCATGCAAGTAATAAACCGCTACAACTTTTGCCTGCAACATTTCTTTCGTGCAACTGAAACACGGCCGCATCGTTGTGTACACCGTGCTGCCCTCAACCGGGATTCCAAACCGTGCCGCGGCCAGAATCGCGTTCTGCTCCGCATGCACGCAAATACACAGGTCGTAGCCAGTTCCCGATGGGTATTTCTCCCGGTTCGCGCAACGATGGCACCCTCCGTCCAGGCAATTCGGCATATTCTCCGGGGTGCCATTGTATCCCGTCGACACGATTCGCCCCTTCTGCACAATTACCGCGCCAATGCGACTCCCCAGGCAATTGGCCCTCTTTCGGACCGCAATGGCGATCCCCATGAAGTACTGGTGCGGATCAGGCCTGCCATCTTTTTCCAGGCTCATAGTGCCACCTCTCTCTTCCATTTGGGTATTGCGCAAAAATCCGATTCCAATTTCATGATGATAATCAACTCTCGCGGTTAACATCCCTTAAACTAATGAAGGACACCAGGCAATAGCAAGCAGCCACATTTGTGCCGCGCGAATCACCACACGGTAGAGCGCAAGAGTGCTTCAAGCATCTGTGCCATTTTGGCCCAAAGCAACAGCATTCTAATACTTGGCCACTTCACTTGGCGTTCCAATTGCTCCTTCAATCTCCCCTTCTGCGCGAGCATCGTGTGAGCGCTCCGCCGATTTCGTGTGCTGCGTCGGATGACGCATGGTTTGCAGCCAACCCGTTCGTACAGCAGCCTTTCGTTCGCTTTCAGGATCTGAAGTGATCAACCACCTCTCATAGGGGCAGGACAACCGCCGCAACGCGCGCCCAGGAGTTTTTGGCCATGTTCAAGAATCTGAATCTCACTCAAAAAATCACTCTTTCGATCTCCGCCGTTCTCCTTGTCACCACCCTGCTCGGCTTCTGGATCAATCGCAACCGCGTCAACCGGCAGGCGGAAGATGCCTTTCGCGACAAACTGCGCCAGATCACCGGCATGGCCAGCGGCACGCGCATCTGGTTTTCACAAAATATTGACACCCTTGTGCCCAATCACGAATTCAAGCATCTTGAGCAAGTGCCCGTCGTGGTTGCCTGGAAGGTCGCGCAGCAATACACGCAAAGTGCGGGCATGGAGTTCCGCACCCCTTCACTTGTCCCACGCGATCCGCGCAATCAGGCCGATGACTTTGAGCGCCGCGCTCTCCTGAGCTTCCAGCGGGATCCTGAGGCCAAAGAATACTCCGAGCGCGTGACCGAACAGGGTCGCGAGTGGATGCGTTACGCCCAGCCCGTCCGCCTGACGCAGGACTGCCTTGTGTGCCACGGAGATCCCGCCGGCTCGAAAGATATGGTTGGTTACACGCGGGAGGGCATGAAAGCCGGTGACTTGCGCGGTGCATTCGCCGTGAAGGCTCCGGTGGACGAGTTGGTTGCGAATGCTGCCTCGAACTCCCGCGTGATTTTTCTGACCAGTCTGCTAACCCTGTTTGCCGCCGTGATCGCGGCCGTGCTCGTTTTGCGTTCGGGGGTGATCAAGCCCATCTCTCGCATTCGCGAAGTTCTGGTGGCTTTTGCCTCCGGAGACCTGACCAGGCGTTTGAAAGTAACCAGCCAGGACGAAGTGGGAGAGATGTCGCGCGCCTTGAATGTGAGTTTCGACAAAATTGCAGGAACAATGAAGGTCATCAACAAGGAGTCCATCAATCTCGCCAACGCCAGCGAGGAATTTTCCTCGGTCAGCGTGCAAATCAGCGCCAACTCTGAAGAAACCTCGGCCCAGGCCAATGCCGTTTCGGCCGCCAGCGAACAGGTGAATCGCAACCTGCAGACCGTTGCCACAGCTACCGAGGAAATAAGCGCCAGCGTTCATGAAATTTCCAAAAACGCCGAGGAGGCCGCCAAAGTCGCTGCTCAGGGTCTTGCCGCCGCCGTCGAAACCAACGCCATCGTCAGCAAACTTGGCGAATCCAGCGCCGAAATTGGCAAGGTCATTAAGGACATTACCTCCATCGCCCAGAAAACCGATCTCCTCGCCCTGAACGCCACTGTGGAAGCGGCGCGCGCCGGTGAAGTGGGGGCGGGCTTTGCTGTCGTCGCCAACGAGGTCAAAGACCTTGCCAAACAAACAGCCGCGGCCACGGAGAACATCAGCCGCAAAATCCAGGCCATTCAGACCGACGCCACCGGCGCGGTGCAGGCTCTCTCCGCCATCAGCACCATCATCGAGAAGATCAATTGTATTTCAAGCTCCATCGCCACCGCTGTTGCCGAGCAAGCCACCACCACCAACGAAATGTCCCGCAATCTCACCGAGGCTGCCAGGGGGTCCGGCGAAGTCGTGGAAAACATCCACGGTGTTGCCGAAGCTGCCCGCAGCACCTCCCACGGGGCCACCGATTCGCAAAAGGCCGCTCAGCAACTGGCGTCCATGTCCACACAACTCCGCGAATTGGTGCAGCAATTTAAGCTGGAAGAGGAAGACGAGAAAGAACTGGAATTGCAGAAGTTCTCGTAGGACTTGATGTGGTTCCGGAAGGCGCCGGATTCGTCAGTGCGTCCGGCCATTCTGCCCGGCAGGCTGCGGCGCCCGCGCGTCAAAATCGATGCCCCAGAAGTGCGGCGCCGGCGTCAGGAATTCCACACCCACCCGCTGGCCACGTTCGCCGGCCTCCCCCAGAAACACGATCCGGCACTCCAACTCCTCCTGGGTCAGTGGGTTCACCAAGACGAGCATCTCGCTGCTGTCCACCTCATGGCTGAGCAGCAGCAGGCCCCCATGGGCGTTTACCACCTGCGTTTCGCAGATTTCGCGGAATTTCCGCCCATCCAGCCCACGGCCCGCGGCTTGCAACCTCATCTTGTGGAAGACGCGCAGACTGCGCCGCGACGTCGTATAGAGCGCTTCGTTCATGCGCCCATCATGGGGGCGAACCCGGAAAGCCGTCAATTGCCCTTAGGGACGGGTGTTTCGCAAGTGCCAATTCGCGTCCCTGGCGGCTGGCTTGAACCCCGTTCCTGCTGGCCTTAGAATAGTAGGTAGCGGCTACGGCATCCAGTCCCGAGCCTCGCTTGCATCCCGCTGCCGCGCTTTTCTAGGAAATTTTAGGCATTTTTTGTGGCTAGGCGAATTGTTGTGCCTGAGGGATCCATGAATCTTACTGAATATATCGAAAGCCGCCGCGACCAGCACCTTGCGGAACTCCTGGAGTTCCTTCGTATTCCTTCCGTAAGCGCCAAATCCGAACACAAACCCGATATCGAGCGCGCCGCCAACTGGGTGGCCGATCACCTGCGCACTGCGGGCTTCAAGACCGTCGAAATCGTGCCTACTGCTCTTCATCCCCTGGTGTATGCGGAATCCCTGGAAGCTCCCGGGAAGCCCACCGTCCTCTTCTACGGCCACTATGATGTCCAGCCTCCTGAGCCCCTGGATCTCTGGACCTCGCCCGCCTTTGACCCACAGTCGCGCAACGGCTGCCTTTTTGGCCGTGGCACGGCCGATGACAAAGGCCAGGTGCACATCCACCTGAAGGCCCTCGAATCCTTGCACCAGTTGAACGGGAAATTCCCGGTCAACATTAAGGTGTTGATCGAGGGTGAAGAGGAAGTCGGCAGCGTCAGCCTGTGGGATTTCGTCCAGAGCCACAAGGAAAAATTGAAGGCCGACGCCTTGATCGTTTCCGATACTTCCATGCTGGGCAAGGGCGTGCCTTCCATCACCTATGCTCTCCGCGGCCTCAATTACTATCAGATTGAACTCACCGGCCCGGCGCGCGATCTCCACTCCGGTGTCTATGGAGGGGCTGTTCCGAACCCGTTGACCGTGCTCACGGAACTCTTTGCCAAGCTCCACGACAAGAATTTCCGCATTACCGTCCCCGGATTTTACGACGAGGTGGCCAAGATTCCCGCCGCTGAGCGCAAAGCCTTAAGCAAGCTGCCTTGGAAGGCCAAGGACTTCGAGCGTGCCGTCGGCGCCCCTGGCTACACCGGCGAAAAGGGCTTCACGACCGTCGAGCGGTTATGGATTCGCCCGACGCTGGAAATTAACGGCATCTGGGGCGGCTATCAGGGTGAAGGCGCCAAGACGGTCATCCCCTCGAAAGCCTTCGCCAAATTCTCCACGCGCCTCGTTCCCAACCAGACTCCCGCGAAAATCGCCAAGCTCGTCGAGAGCCACATCCGCAAGCTTCTGCCCAAGTCCGTCCACTGTAAATTTGAGGTATTGAGCACCGGCAAGCCCTGGGTTGCGGCCTATCACGCTCCTATTTTCCAGGTTGCCCAGGGTGCCCTGCAAAAGGGCTTTGGCAAGAAGGCCGTGTTCATCCGCGAAGGCGGTTCCATCCCCTTCGTCACGCAGATGCACGATACTTTTAAGGTGCCTTGTGTCCTGATTGGCTTCGGCTTGCCCGATGAAAACGCCCATGCCCCCGATGAGCACATCCTTCTGGAGAACTACTTCGGAGGCATCAAAGCCATGGCCCACTTCTACGAGGATCTGGCGAATCTGTAGCGTTGAGCCGCAGCAACTCTGGCGAGCAATACAGAAACCGATCGCGCCGCGCCAGGTCCCAACGAAAGCAACCCCTGCCGCAAAAATCAGCCATTCGAGCGCAGGCGGGTCAACAATGCGGCGAGCGGCGCACGATCCTGCTGGTGTACCGCGGTAAACCGCATCCCGAGTCCCTTACCGGGCGTGACATGCTGGATTGCCGCTTCCGCGCGTATTTGCCCTTCATTCACAAGAAAGTGGAGCTTCGTCTTCACTCCCCTGGGAAGCGGACGCTGCGTTTCCAGGAACAATCCACCCATCCCTACATTGCGGACGCGCGATACGTCTTTGCGGTGGTTGCACTCCCAGTACACCCACACCTCGGTGGTAGCTTCCACGCGGCTCGATAGCCTTCGAGATGGCGAAGAACCCAAGCGGAAGAGGGGCCCCTGTGGCGAGTCGTCTGCCATCGTAATCCACCCCCAAGAGGGGACGGAATAATCGCAAAGAGCTTTGCTGATGTCAATGCGTTCTTGCGGCATTGCGCTGCCGTGTGAACATGTCCGGCCCCGGTTGGCGAGGCTCCATGGAGGCCTCCGGCGGCTAGATGATAGGCTTCTGTTGGGTCAAACGGAAACTTCGCTGCTATCCTGCACACCACGATGGATGAAAATGTCGCATACTGTGTGGACTCAAAAAGAAGCGTGCAGCTTTGAGGGGCAGCGCGGTCCTGCCCGTTAGGGGTCTAGATGCAAATGCCGCCGGTTACCCGAAAACGTATTTGCCCGAACTGCGGAACCAACAAAGTGCAGCGAACCAGAAGGCGTGGCGTGTACATCCGATTGATCTGCCTTATCCGCAACGTCCGCCCATTCCGGTGCGACTCGTGTGACCATTTATTCCTGGCCCCCGCGCATCGAGCTCCAGAGTAGGCCGTCTTATCCCTTCGTCGATCTTCCTGATGTGGGCTGCCCGGAACTTGCTTTATCTCCGGGGCCTTTTCCCGGTCCTACGGATTGCCGGGCAGTGAATGGGAGTGGTACGGGGTATCGCCAAGCTGCTGCCAGCCGAAGTGATCGATACGAAAGATCCGAACGCGCTTGAAAAAACCGCGGAAGTTCCCGTGCGAAAATTGCGAGCTCATGCGCGCCCGCACCCGCCTTAGCGAGTCAACCCAGAACGCAGCTTTGAAAAGAACTATGTGACAGACCCGCGCTCATCGCCGAGGGGGAGATGATAGATTTCCTCCATATAAGCACGTTAGGATGGCCTCAAATCGCGCTTTTACGCGAAAGGAGGGAATACAAACTGACATAGTTTTCAAATGTCATTTCGCAGATTCTAAAGGGCTTAGCTGAGTTCGTTTTGTAATTTTCAGGTCCTGCGTGCTGGGGAAATGTCAGCAAATCAACACACCTGGGCGACGTTTGATTGGGGCCACCCTCCAGATTTTCCCTGGAACAGAACGATCCCAATTCTGAAACACAGATCATGTCGTAACGTGCACAGTGTGTGTTGGTGGTACGGGCTGTCCTTTGCGTATCCGCTGGAGACGTTCCAACTGGTCTAGAATGCGATCGAAGGCTCGCTCGAAATTAGACTCGTACCTGAGCAACCGATCTAACTGT
>CAYOOS010000153.1:0-8953 GCA_964405585.1 uncultured Acidobacteriaceae bacterium
AGAAACGTACCGGCGGCGGGCGAAGCAGTTGGAGTACAACAAGGAAAACAACATCACGCCGCAATCCATCGTGAAGGGCGTGGACATGGAATTGGCGCACATCGTGGAAGCGGACTATGTAACGGTGCCGCTGGATGCCGAGGAATTGGATGCGGCAACGGCGAATATTCATTCAGAGGAACAGCTTGCGGAGATGCTGACGAAATTGGAAACGCAGATGCGGGAAGCGGCGAAGAAGTTTGAGTTTGAGAAGGCGGCGCAGTTGCGGGACCGGATCAAGAATTTGAAGCAGCAGGATTTGGCGGGCGCATTCGGGAAGGAAAGCGGGGATGGAGCTGAGGAACAGTCGGCTTGAAGTTTGAAGTTGCGGAGGGATTCATCGCGCACAGGACGCGCGATGGAAAACCGTACCTCACTACGCAGACTTCGTTCTGAATGACGGAATCGGGGTCCGCGGGGATTGAGAGTTAGTTGGTGGAGTTGCGGTTGTCAAAGCGGCGGCGAGCTACCGCACTCCAAATTAACTCCTCCGGCGGCGGAGTTCTTCGAGGGAATAGAAAGTGCCGCGCCAGGTGATGCCGCCTTGGCGCAACGTAATGAAAGTAGAGCGCAGGAGCATGTAGTTGAAGAGCAACGCACCGAGCGGGAGCGAGAGGCAATAGAGCGGGGAAACGCGCATGGCGAAGTCCACGCCAATATGGAAGGAAAGAGCGATCAAGACGGCAACCGTGGCGAGGATGCGAATCCAGCCATGGCCAAAGAACATGCCAAGGAAGGGAAGTACATTGAGTGCGAAAATGCCGAGAGATTGCGCGGCAACCAATAGGCCGCTGAACTGAGCGCTGGCAAAGAAATTCTTCTCCACACCACGAATCAGGTTGCCGATTCCCGCATGCCAGCGCACCGAGACAGCGTCCTGCGCGACGGCGACGCCAGAACGGAAGCCGCCCAGTTTGACAATTTTTCCAAGCATGACATCGTCGATCACTTCCATGGCGAGGCGGCGGTGAGTGCCGCAAGCCTCATAGGCGGTGCGTTTAACCATCTGAAATGCGCCGACGCCGACGTAGGCGCGCGAACGCGGATTGGCGACCTGGTACGGGTCGATGGCCATCATAAAGGAGAGGCCGAAAAACGTGATGAAAACCTTTTCCCAAAAGCCGACCATAACGACATCGCCGAAGAGGGTGAGATGGTCAAGTTGGCGATCGCGGGCGAGAGCCACAGCGCGGCGGAGAGTGTCCGGCTTGAAACGCACATCGGCATCGGTAAAGAGCAGCCAATCGCCAGAGGAAACTTCATAAGCTTTCTGGAGGGCGTGAGGCTTGCCTAGCCAGCCCTTGGGAAGTTCGTTGATGTGGACGACGTGAAGGCGGTCGTGAGTGGCTGCGAAGTCATCGAGAATTTGTGATGTGGCATCGTGGGAGCGGTCGTCCACGGCAATGATTTCCAGCCGTGGATAATCGATCTCGATGAGCGTGGCGAGAGCGGCGGGGAGCTTTTCCTGTTCATCGCGAGCGGCGAAAATAAGCGAAATCCTAGGGCAATCGGGGTCTTTTGCGGGCGCATAGCTCTTGAGCCAGGGCAGACGCACGGCGCCATAGGCTACGCGCAAACCGAAGGTGAGCCATAGGATAGCGATAAGACCGAATAGGATGAGCCAGAAGAGGTGCATGCGGATTGGAGTCGAGAGCCAGCCTCAGGTTATGCTAGCACGGATGCCAAAAAGCATTTCCATTGTGGGAGCGGGACGGGTTGGCCGGGCGCTGGGGCGGCGATTGCGGGAATTGGGTTGGAGGATTGGGGTGGTTGCGTCCAGTACGGAAGCGGGCGCGCGGAAGGCGGTACGATTTATTGGAGAAGGACAGCCACAGGCGGGAGTCACGCGGCAGATTTTTGGAAGCAGCACGATTGTGGTGACCGTGCCGGACGACGCGATCGCCAGCGTGGCGGATGAACTCGCCCGAATGGGCGGGGAAGAACTTCGCGGGAAGGTAGTGCTTCACACTAGCGGGGCGCTGAATGCCAGCGTGTTGCAATCCGTGAGGGCTTGCGGCGCAGCGGCCGCTTCCATGCATCCCATGCAGACGTTCAGCGGAGTTGGCGTGCCACCATTGGAAGGTAAAGTTTTTGGAATTGAGGGCGACGAGATCGCGGTGCGCGTGGCGCGCAAGATCGCGCGTGAACTCGGAGGCACCCCGATCAGCATTGCGGCGGAAATGAAGCCGCTGTATCACGCGGCAGGTGCGTTTGCGGCTGGACATGTGCTGGCGCTGGAAGAGGCCGGGGTGCAACTGCTGATGAAGGCGGGAATGAAGAGGCATGAAGCGACCCGAGCGCTGTTGGCGCTGTCGCGGCAGGTGATCGACCACTACGAAAAACTTGGGCCGGGAAAGGCGTGGACGGGGCCGCTCTCACGGGGGGATTACGGCGTGATTGCCGGGCACGAAGAGGCTTTGCAAAAAGTTGCTCCGGAATTTCTGGAAGCATATCGCGCGGTGAACCGGCTGGCGGCGCGGGTGCTGTCGCACGATACGGCGAACATGCTGAACGAACTGAAAGCGATTTGTGTGACAACAGAGCAGTCGCCGAAAATCAAAGGGGGCCAAGCTTGAAGCAACTTCAAATTCCCATTCAGAGTGCCATGCTGAAAAACGGATTGCGCGTAGTGATTGCGCCAGACGCGACCGCGCCGGTGGTAACCATCGGGGTGTACTACAAGATCGGATTCCGGCTGGAGCCGCATGGGCGCAGCGGTTTCGCACATTTGTTCGAGCACATGATGTTTCAAGGCTCGGAAAATGCGGCGAAGATGCAGCACATCAAGCTGATCAATTCGAGCGGCGGTACGTTGAACGGTTCGACGATGTACGACGTGACGAATTATTACGAAGCAGTGCCATCGAACGCGCTGGAACGGGTGCTTTGGCTGGAGGCGGACCGCATGCGCGCGCTGAAAGTGGACGAGGAGAATCTGCGCAACCAGCGCGACGTGGTGAAGGAAGAAGTGCGCGTCAATGTGCTCAACGAGCCTTACGGAGGTTTTTCGTGGCTGGACATGCCGCCGGTGGCATTCCGCAACTGGGCGAATGCGCACAATTATTACGGGGATTTTGCGGATCTTGACGCGGCGAGCCTGGCGGATGTGAAGAAATTCTACCGGACATACTACGTGCCGAACAATGCGGTGCTGTTGCTTCTGGGCGACGTGAAGCCGGAAGAGGGATTTGCACTTGCGGAAAAGTATTTCGCGCCGATTCCGGCAGGGGCGGCGCCGCCGTTCGCCGATCCAACGGAGCCGCCGCAAAAAGAGGAGAGGCGGGGGCACGTCGAAGAGAAATTCGGGACGTTGCCGGCGATGGCCATCGGATACGTGCTTCCGGAGCGCCGAACGCCGGAGTGGTTTGCCATGGCGCTGCTGGATCAGGCGCTGCATGGCGGGCGCGCGGGGCGCATCTATCGCGAACTGGTGCTGGAAAAACAGATTGCGGTGGAGACGGAGGGAGGAGTCGACGACCTGTTCGGATACAACGGGCCGACGCAATTGACCACGCGGATTTTTCACAAACCGGAATACTCGGCGGAGGCTACACTGGCCGCGTTTGACGCGGTGATTCGCAAGATACAGGAAAAAGGCATCAGTGAGGACGAGCTGCAGCAGCTTACAGTGAAATGGCGGTCGGACTACTACTCGACGCTCGAGGGCGCAAAAGGCGGGACCATGCCGCGTCACGGGATGATGCACCTGCTAGCGTGCTTCACTCTGTTCGACAATGAGCCGCAATTGGTGAACACAATTCTCGACGGTTTCCTGAAAGTGACACGCGAGGAGGTGCAGCGGGTCGCGCAGAAATATCTGCAGCCGGAAAACCGCGCGATCGTGTTCCGCACGCCGGTGAAGAGCGATGCAAAGGAGGCCGCGTAATGGCCACCATCGCGAAAGAGGTTCCCACATTGCCTCCGGCGCTGACGCCGGAGCGTCCCGTTACGTGGCCAAAGCGAACGAGAACACGGCTGGCGAATGGGCTTCAAGTGGTGTTGGCGGAAGCGCATTCGATCCCAAAATTTCAGGGTGAGCTCTATTTCCGTGCGGGGAACGCTCTCGTGGCGGACCGTGCGCCCAGTCTGGCGGAAATGACGGCGACCGTGGTGCGTACGGGAACGACAAAACGGGCGAGCCGGCAGATTGAAGAGGACCTGCGCCGACTCGGAGCGGATTTGGGAACGAGCGCGGGGCAGGATACCAGCGCGATTTCGTTTGCCGGGCTCAGCGAATTTGCGGAGCCGCTGCTGCAACTGGTGAACGAGTTGGCGCGCGAGGCTTCATTCCCGGAGGCGGAGTTCGAGCGGGAGCGCCGCCAGAAGCTGGAGGAAGTGAAGCTGGAGAGAACTTCTCCGGGCTTTCTGGCCGGGGAGCGATTGCGCAAGGTTTTGTTTGGAGCGCACCCGTACGCGCAGATCTCGCCCAGCGAAGAGCAAGTGGCGGCGTATAAGCGCGAGGATTTGCAGAGTGTGTATCGCGAAATCTACACGCCCGGAAACGCGCTGCTGATGCTGGTGGGCGACTTTGATCCGCAGGCGATTTTAAAGACGATCGAGAAGGTGTTTGGCGCATGGACCGGGGAAAAACCGGTGGCGAAGGAGACCGCACCGCCGCCGAAGCCGCTGGGGCGGCGGGTATACCTGGTGCACAACCCGGGATCCGTGCAGACGCAAATTCTGACGGGGTGTCACGCGATCACGCGGAAGCACCCGGACTGGTTGCGGTTGGGGCTTACGAACAGCTTGTATGGCGGAGCGTTCAATTCGCGGTTGGTGATGAACATCCGCGAAGACAAGGGGTACACGTACAGTCCGCGCAGCGGTGTGTTGCCGCTTCGCCAGCACGGCTATTTTTCCATTTCGGCGGCGGTGCGCAACGATGTGGTGGCGGCTTCGCTGACGGAGATTTTCTACGAACTCGACAAGCTCCGCTCCGTGCCTGTTCCCGCGGCGGAACTTGCTGATGCGCAGAATTACCTGACGGGAGTGTTTTCCATGGGGCTGGCGACGCAGGATGGATTGCTCTCGCAATTCTCGACGGTGGAACTGAATGAACTGCCTGCCGATTATCTGGAGACCTACCGCGGGAAGATCAGGGCGCTGACGGCCGAGGATTTGTTGGCGACAGCGCGAAAGTATTTCGATTCAGCGAACATGCAAATCGTGGTGGTGGGCGACCGCGCGCAAATCGAAGACCAGGCGAGCCTATTCGGCGATCTCGAAATTTACGACACGCAAGGCAAGAGGATTACGTAACTTCGCGGCCGGATGGCGGCGTGGTGCGAAAAACAAGCGGCTATTCCGTGCGCAGGGGAAGAGGAATCTCGAGCGAACCGATGCGAGCGTCCACGGCATCGCGCACGCCGATGCGCAACCAGGACGTATTCGCTGGAATCTCGACGGTTTGCATTGCGCGGAACATTCCTGTGCGGGCTTGCTCCAAATCTTGCGGGGAGATGGTGGGATCCCCGTTCCAGGTGCCGCTGATCAGTAAATTGCTGTCTCTGTCGTAAGCGGAGTAAAGGAATTCCAAAGCAGCGTGGCGCAAGCCGTCTGGCGTAATCAAATAAGTGACTTGCTTTCGCAAGAGGGCATATTCGAGTTCATATTTCTGCATTTTCACGGAATCCCACTTGTTGAATTTCGCAAATGGAGTGAATTCTGAAAGATCCCTGATCTGTTCCGGGGTAACATCGGCAGGGAAGCCCACTGTTTTGGCGTGGACGGAAAACAGGAGTTCGTGGGTGGGGGGCGCGCCGCGCTCCATGGCGGCATCCCTCTTTTCCAGCGGCGCGTTTGCGGCACGCAGCGCCAGTGTGGAATCGTCATCGGCAAAATAGTTCCGCCGGTAGGACAGATGCATGCCTTTGCGCGCGACATTGACGTGAATCTTTCTTAAGCGCCCGTCAAACTTTGTGTTCGACGGCGAATAACTCAGGCTGTAGTAATTGGAACCGTCTTCCGCGGCCATGCGCAGCGCCTGCTCGAATCCATTGGTCTCGTAAAATGCGTGCCCGCCGGTGAATTCGGCGAGCTGGTCCATGGTGTCGTGATCACCAACAAGCTGAAGCCAGAACTGCTTCCGGTCGCTTTCCAGCGAACTGGCCGTGTATGTGCGATTGTCCGACGCATCATAGATTGGATTGGCCATCAGCCCGCGAATATCAACCGGATAGACGGCCACCTGGTTCAAGGTGAGTAGGTCGGCGGCCTGCTTGAGTTCGGGGCTGTAGTCCACGGCGCGCGAAAACGGGTCAATGGGGTCTCCTCCAGGCAAGACGCCTACAGGAAACGAACCGGAGAGCCAGAGCAAGTTCTTGCGGCCGGGCATGCCACGGAGAAAGCGCGAGATTTCCTCAAAAGCGTCAACGGTCGTTCCCAGGCGACGCTGTAGATGATAGGTATCGCCGAGAGCTTCAAGATGCTTCATGCGAGCAAGCATCTCCTGGGCCCCGGCATAACTAGGCATGAGGCCGCTGTCTCCGAGTGCCGTGGCGGGTGACACGGTACGCGAGTTGGGAACGCCCTGCGCAGTGGTTTGGGGACTGGCGGCGCGGCTGTCCATGGCGGCGAGCAGTTCCGCCTCGCTGTCCGTCACGCCCTGCAGGAGGTGGAGCTTATCGCTCAAAATAAAGATAGCGAAGCGGCTGCCGGAGGGTTTATTCATCAGGAACTTCTTGATGTCGCGTCGCGCAAGATACGTGTCGGAGATGGGTGTGTTCAGCACATCGAAAAGAATGACGTTGAGGGGAAGGTCCTCGCGCGCGTGATTGATATTCAGAAAGGTATTTGCGGGTAGTTTAGAAAGATCAATCGGCGGAGCTGCATGGTCAGCGGATTCTCCCGCGCTAGTATGAGCCTCGAACGATAGAATCTGCTGCAATGCGCCGTCTTCGGTGATCGAAAAATCCTCGCGTTTCAGGCCGGCGACGGGATTATTTTTCCCGTCGGTCACGACCACATCGAAAAGCACCTGGCGCACTTGAGTTTTGATGGTTGTCTGTGCCGGGGAGTTGGGCTTTGTTTGCGCGGATTGCGGCTTCGTTTGCCCGCCCGCGATGCGGCAGACGAGCCAAGGCGCAGCAAGCAAGGCTGCAATTGCAGCCGCCAAGCGTTTGGAGCGAATCAAGGAACGGCCTCCAGCCTAGAACGTACCCACGATAGCAAAATCCGCGAGCTAGTGCTACGGGGAGTACGTAACCGGGAATATATGGCCGGAGGGGTGGGCGCTCGCGAAAGATATTGCATTAGATATTTTACGAACTTATTATAGTGGCGTCATGGCTTCCTGGAAATACCGCACCATCCTTGCCGCATTGTTGCTGCCGATTGTTTTGATGCCGGGGTTGCTCTCGGCAAAGAAGAAGCCCCCAGCGCATCCGGTGAATTTGAATACGGCGAGCAGCGAGGAGTTGCAGTTGGTGCCGGGAATCGGGCCATCCACGGCGGATAAGATTCTGCAGATGAGGAAGTCGTACGGCGCGTTCAAGAGCGTGGATGATCTGCTGGCGATCAAGGGGATTGGCCCGAAGAGAATGGAAAAGATGCGGAAGTATTTGACGGTGGGGAAGGCGCCGCAAACAAAGAAGTCCTCCACGGATGCGCAAGCCGCGAAGGCGCTGGCGAAACTACCGGCGAAGAGCAAATCAGATAAAGATTCATCGGAGAAGGACGACGAAGAGCAGTAGATGAGCTTTATGAGTTTGGTGAGGCTTTGGTTTGTTGGGACAGTCTGAGGTAAGTAGATTCTTCTCCCGCTTCGCGGGATCTGAATGACAGTTTTGTTTGCGCCTTGCCGAAATGGGGTCCAGCGTGCTGGACCCCTATATTATTCAAAGGTGACGAACGGGGTTACAGGCGCTGGTGAGTGGGTCTGGGCTTGGACAGCTGAAGAGGGACCTGGTCGGCGATGCGGATGCCGTAGCCTTCCAGGGCAACGACTTTCTTGGGATGGTTGGTGACGACGCGGATATCCGTCAGGCCGAGGTCAATCAGGATTTGCGCGCCAATGCCGCTTTCGTGTTGGACGAGGCGCTGGCGGGCCGGTTCTCGATCAAGCTGGCCGCGGGAGTGAAAGTGAATTTGCGGGAGCGTCCCCGGAGTATCCGGCGTGTCAATGCTGTAGCCGCGGCCGGTGTGGTGCAAGTACAGAAACACGCCGCGGTCTTCCTCCGCAATTTTTTCCAGGGAACGCGCCACAAGGTCGGGGCAATCGCACGCAGTTGAGCCAAAAACATCGCCAGTAAGGCAGTGCGAGTGAACGCGGACGAGCGGAGGCGTGGGGCCGGTCAGCTCGCCGCGAACCAGCGCGATGTGCTGATCGTGATCCACGTCGCTGGCGTAGGCGATCATGCGGAAATCGCCGTAACGAGTTGGCAGTATGGTTTCGGCAATCCGACGAACGTAACGCTCGTGCTGCATGCGGTAGCGGATGAGGTCGGCCACAGTGAGCATCTTCAAGTTATGTTCGCGGCAGAATTCGATGAGCTGCGGCACGCGGGCCATTGTGCCGTCTTCATTCATGATTTCGCAGATGACGCCGGAAGGATTCAGGCCGGCGATGCGCGCCAGGTCCACGGAAGCTTCCGTTTGTCCGGCGCGAACGAGTACGCCACCGTTGCGCGCGCGCAGAGGGAACATGTGGCCGGGGCGGGCCAAGTCCTGCGGGCGCGTTTTGGGATCAATGGCGGTGAAAATCGTGATGGCACGATCCGAAGCGCTGATGCCCGTGGTGACGCCGAGCTTTGCGTCGATGGCCTCGCAGAATGCGGTGCCGTGGACGGAGGTGTTGATGGGCGACATAAGCGGGAGGTTTAGCTCCTCGCAACGCTGTTCCGTGAGGGCCAGGCAGATGAGGCCGCGGCCGAGTTTGGCCATGTAGTTGATGGCTTCGGGAGTGATTTTTTCGGCG
>CAYOOS010000154.1:0-1622 GCA_964405585.1 uncultured Acidobacteriaceae bacterium
CCTCGACGTGATCGCCAAGGTCGAGCCGCCCGCCGCAGGCGGCTGGTTTATCCGCGCGCTCTGCTACGATAAGTTGCACCAGATCAAGCCGGCGCTCGAGGCCTATCAGAAATTCCTCACCATGGACGAAAACAAGAATCCCGACCAGGTTTGGCAAGCACAACAGCGCAGCGCCGTCTTGCAGCATCAGCTCGATGCAAGAGGGAAGTGATGCGGCCTTGCCACCAGCGCGCTTTGGTCTTATTGGTTCTCGTTAGCGTGCCGGTGCTCGCCTCGGAAGCCGGCAATCCCGATGATCTGCAAGCCCGTTTTGACCACGAATCCAATTCCGTTCGCAAAGCCAAGCTGTTCGAAAAATTGGGCGACGAACAACTCGCCGAGACCCGCCGTGCCTCTCGAGCGGCCGATTTCACAACCGTCGGCGAGGTCATGGAGAGATATCGCGACAACGCTCGCGTTGCCCTCAGCGCTCTGAAACAACAACATCCCGACGCCGAGCATCAATTGAATGGTTACAAGCAGCTGCAAATGCACGTTCGCAAGGCGCTCCGCGAAATGAAGGAGATGGTCTTGCTCGCTCCTACCGAGTACAAGCCTCCGCTGCAACTCGTGCAGAACGACCTCGCTTCCATGGACGACGAGCTCCTGGCCATGTTGTTTCCCCGGCGTCCCGGAAAAGATCCGCCCGCCGCGTCCCCTACTGCAACTCCGGAAACAGCCCCGGCCGGCCCGGACAACCCAGTGAACCAGCCTGCTTCGAAACCCGACGCGAAATCAGAAGATAAGGCCGAGGCTAACCAACCCGCTGAGAATGCAGTCGAAAATACAGAGGAGAAGCTTGAAATGAAAATCCAAAACTGCTTGCTCACCGCCGTCGTCACCTGTAGCTTGGCCGTTTCGTGCGCTCAGCTCCGGGCACAAGTGGAGCAGAAAGACTACCTCTCGCCCATGGAGTCCGACAAGATTCGCGATGCCGAAACCACCAACGCGCGCATCAATCTCTTTGTCACTTTTGCCGACGACCGCCTCAAGAAATTTCAGTACGAGCTGCAGCATCCCTCGTCAAATCGTCACGGCGAACTGCTCAACGCTCTCATGAACGGCTACGTTGGCTGCCTCGATGATGCCGCCGACCTCATGCAGCTCGGCATTGAGAAGCAGGAAAATATCCGCCAAGGCGTCGACTTGCTCGCCTCCAAAGGTAAGGAATTCCTGGAAGCCCTCAACAAAATAGCCGCCGACAAAATCGACATCGACATCTACAAAGACAATCTCGATGACGCCATCGAAGGCACCCACGACGCCATAAATGACGCCGAAAAAGCCAAAAAGGCCGTAGCCCCACCTCCAGTCCGCCGCAAAAACTAGAAGCGCCTCCTCAACCGGCGGTGCTCCCGATCCGCCCGTTGTAGTGGCGCAGCCCGCCTGCGGCCGGCTGGGACTCTTGCGCCTCAAGCGCCCAGACCATCTGGCCTATCTTCTTTCCCATTTCTCTTTGTCCGTGTCCTCTTCTCTGCGTACCTCCGTGGCATCCGTTTCTTCTCTTCTCTGCGAACTCCGTGATCTCTGTGGTGAATCCCAGCCGTTTCTTTTTTCGCGCACTTCACCCATGAATTTGGTCT
>CAYOOS010000154.1:1632-8922 GCA_964405585.1 uncultured Acidobacteriaceae bacterium
CTCGGCATCGTGATTCCGTTCTGGGGAGTGCTGTTGGCCCCACCCCTGCTCGCGTCGTAAACTATCCAAGAAGAAACGAATGCCAACTCTCCCGACCATCGTCCCCGGCGGCCAAGCGCTTTTCCAGCGCATGTACACCCGCCTCAATTGCGACGGCCGCCCACCCCGCTTCCGCGTCGAGTTCTATCCGTACAGCAGCCTCACGCTCACCATCCGCCGCCGCGAAGAAACCGTTCACGTCCGCTTCTCCGATCTCCTCCATCGCGCCCCGCTCCCCGTGCTGGAAGGTGCCGCCGCCCTCCTCCTCTCCCGCGTGTACCGCCGCAAAGCGCCAAAAGCCCTCACCGCGCCGTATCTCGACTATGCCCGCTCTCATCGCACGCGCACCCGCATCAACCGTATGCGTCACCGCCGTATCCGGCCGGCCACACACCCCCAAGGACGCCACTTCGATCTGCAAAAGCTTTTCGATGAATTAAATGCGAAATACTTCGAAGGAAAACTAGTCCGGCCCCACATCGGGTGGAGCACAAAAAGCTGGCGCCGCCAATTCGGTTGTTACGACCCGGGCCCCGGCCACATCCTGCTGAACCGCCGTATGGACCGCCCCAACGTCCCGCCATGCGCGGTAGAATACGTTCTCTACCACGAGATGCTCCACGTCAAGCATCCCACGCGCCGTTCCGGCTGCTCCCTTGTATCCCATTCCCCCGAATTCCGCGCCGAAGAAAAACGCTTCGAACATTTCTCCCTGGCCCGCAAAGTCCTGGACCATCTGGCCCGCTAGCCAGTCTCTTCTCCTTCACGTTAGCAGCGCGGAATCCTGCTACTGAGGGGCAGTTTGAACTTCGCGATAGAGTTGAGACAGCTTGTTAAGCCGGTTGGCGGGCGTGCCTTTCAGGTAGACGTCAAAGAAAGTGTGCACGTATTCGTTTGTAATCGCGAGCCCGCGGCGCCCTTCCAGCTTGCTGTTTCCAAGTAGGCGCAGCAGCCCAATCATGTAATGGCTTTTGAGCAATATCTGGTCGCTGAAGCTAAAGTGATTCGCTCCGCGAATGGTGATGAATATCCGTCCGTTCGGAAGGCGGTCGTAAATGGATTGGATGTCCGCAAGGATCTGCTTGCTGGCCGGGTCTGCCATCTCGCGGCTGTGATCGCTGAGAATAAACAGGAAGGGCTGTTTGAGCCCCTCCGGAACAACGCTGCCATAGGGAGCGCCGTCAATATCGATCCCCGCCCTGCACCGGGCATCGTCGTGGCAGAATTGCAACGCGGTTGCGCCGCCGAACGAATGCCCAAACATGCCGAGCCGCTGCATATCGAGCCGGCCCGTAAACTTGCCAGATGGATCAGCGGCGTTCAGTTGCTCCAATTGGCTCACCACAAACGCCGTATCTGTGGTCCACATGGGCAGAAGTCTGATGATCAGGAGATTCGCCTGGCCAGCTTGCAGATTCTCTGGATTGCCCGCTGGAGATCGGACGACGACACGGTTGTCGGGAAGTACGACGACGAAGGTTCTGTAAGGCGCGTCGAAGCCCACCACGAAGTAGCCGTGACTAGCCAAGTCCTCAGCGAGCGTTGTGAAGTCTGTGGTCAAGGCTCCGCCGCCGGCCCGCAGGATCACCACTGGATAGGAGCGCTGCTCCGGCGAAATGTCCGGATCGCGTGTGCTATGGGTTCGCACCAGCGCCAAGTCTCGCGTAAGAAACCGGCTCATCAGAATGCCTGAGTCCTTCGCGAGGGCCGACCGCCACGCCGCGGGCAGATATTCCGCCGGCGCCGCGGACGTGGCAGCTACCGACGGGTACCAAATCCAAACCACGACCGCCCGCTTTTCTCCTGGAGACGGCGCTAATTCGTCCGTCTGGGCGTTGTTGACCCATGTGTAGGTGGCTCGCCCAACGGCAAAGTGGCCCGTGAGCGCCGGCAATGTGATTTCTGTTTTGTGTTCCCGCCAAAGCAAAGCGAAGAGCAGCGCCAGCCCGGCCAAAACGAGTAGAGTCAGTGCCGCGAGCACCCTGACGAGGCGGATGACAAAGGCGGGAAACCTCCGCCCCGAATCCGGAGGGTTAGATGAACTGGGTGGCCGTTGCATGCGTGCTATCTTATGAAAAGCACTTTGAAATGTAAAGTATTGATTCAATTCTTCCGCCAGCCGTGGAGCTCGCCGCGCTCTTTTCAGCTTCGTGCTTTATCAATCTCTTCGTGCAACTTCTCAATCTTCTTCCGGATCTTGTCCCCATCCTCGGCGTGTGGATACAAATCCAGGTACCGCTGGTACGCTTTCAGCGCCTGCTGCCATCTTCCTTTTTTCTCGTAAGCCTCGCCCAAATACAGGAAGGGATCCGCATACGCGGCCTTCGCTTCCGTGTGGTCCTGAAAACGGTCGAACGCCGCGTCAACGTCCCCCTTCAAATAATATTCTCCAGCCTCCATGCCCTTTTCCGCACGCAAGGGGTCGTAATGCAAGCAACCTCCGGCGAGCGGGAAAAGTACTCTTGACAGAATCGCCCTGCTGTCCTATAGTCCTATGACAGTGAGACGCTCATGAGACTGCAGATCAATTTCAAGTCCGGCATGCCGATTTACCTTCAAGTGGTGGATCAGATCAAGGCGGCGGCTGCATCGGGGGCGCTGCGGCCCGGCGAGGCGCTCCCTTCCATCCGCCCGCTGGCCGAGGAACTTCGTGTCAATCGCAACACCATCGCCAAGGCTTATTCCGAACTGGAAAGCCTGGGTGTGATCGAGACGCTGCCGGGACGTGGTTGTTTCCTGAAAGAGAACCACTCGGCATTACGCAAGGAAGTCCGACGCCAGTTGTTGGTCGTGGAGATCGACCAGGCCATCGTGCAGGCACACCATTTGCAGGTGCCCCGGAATGAATTCCTGGAATTGATCCATGAACGAATGGATGTGCTGGACGGTAAACGGCGCGCCAATGAAGACCATAAGAAGGAGGCATGATCGGCCATGAACTCTGCAACTCCCGCCATCCAAATTGAAAACCTTGCCTACGCCTATGGGCGCGCGGAGGCCGTCCATGACTTGAGCCTTACGGTCCAGCCCGGCCGGTGTTACGGATTGTTCGGCCGCAACGGCGCGGGAAAGACGACCACGATGAAGTGTCTGCTCAATTTGTTGCGTCCGCAGCATGGGAAGGTACGCGTGTTCGGTCTCGATCCGGTAAAAGAGGAAGTCGCGGTCAAGCGGCTCCTCTCTTACGTGCCGGACCAGGTGGCGTTCTATCCGTGGATGACTGTTCGTGAGACTCTGGATTACCTGGCTTCCTTCCGTCCGCAGTGGAACCGGAAGACTGAAAAGGACTTGTTCGAGCATTTTGGGCTTGATCCGGGGCAACGCACGGGAAATCTGTCAAAGGGCCAACGAACGCAGGTGGCGTTGATCGCGGCGGTCTGCCCAGAGACGGACTTGCTGGTGCTGGACGAGCCGACATCGGGGCTGGACCCCATCGTTCGGCGGGAGTTCATCGAGGCGGTGATCGGTGCGTACCAGGAAGGGATTCCCGGAAAGCGCACGATTCTAGTTTCCACCCATCTGATTACCGAATTTGAAGGATTAATAGACGAATTCACAATCATCGATCGCGGGCGGGCGGTGCTGACGCTGGATTCCGATCAGGCTCGCCAGCGTTATCGGAAAATTCGCGCCCGCTTTGCGCAGGCGCCGCCGGAACTGGACTTTAAAGCGGCGTTGCGGGTGCGGCGCGAGGGCCGCGAACTCGAGTTGATTGCCGATGGTGCGGGTCCCGGTTTGCTGGAGCTCCTGCGGCAGCACAATCCCGAGGCCCTCTCGACGGAGTCGCTGACGCTCGAGGAGATCTTCTTCGTGACGTTGAAATCGTAGGAGAGCAGAATGAACGCGAAAACCACGAGAATGCTCAAAGAGGCGCGCACGCTGTTCTGGCCCTGGTGCGCGGTGATGCTCGCGGGGGCGCTGGGGCTGTTTGAGCAGGCACAAACCGTTCAGGGGAGCGGCGGTCTTTGGGAAGTTCACACTCTGATCGAGCCGATTAGTTTTCTAGGATTCGTCTTGGGCATTCCGTTGCTGGCGACACTCTCGCTGGGCAGTGAATTCCAACACCGGACGGTTGGGCTGCTGCTGAGTCAACCGGTGGGGCGAATGGAAATCTGGGCCGAGAAGATGAGCGTTACGGTGGTTGCCGTTGTTTCGGCGGCGTTGGTCTACAGGTATGTGTGGCGGTCAGCACTTCAGGAGGACCCGAAGATTTGGGTGTATGCCGGAACGTTGATCCTCGCCATGGTTGCTTCGGCGACATTTTGGACGCTTGTGGCAAGGTCGATGATGGGCGGACTCGCCTTGAATGGGGTCAACAGCTTCATCCCTCTCGTGTTTTCCATGCGGCGGGACTGGATTCCCGAAACCACGATCGCCCGCTCTGCCGCCGCCGTCGCCTTCCTGTGCTACGCGGGCGTAATGCTCTGGCTAGGCCGGCGAGCGCTGGCACGATTCCAGGTGACCGGAGGCCCGGCTGGCGAAGATCTGCTGGTGGCCGGCCCAGACATCATGCCTGGAGCGATGGCCGGATGGCTTCGGAGCCGTCCCACGGGAGCGGTGCTCAACTTAATGCGCAAGGAAGTTCGATTGCTGCGCCCGGTGTGGTTGATCAGCTTGCTCGGCCTTGTCGGCTGGATTTGCCTGTCTATTTTTGGGTACACAGCCGAACGCAGATCAATCGTGGCAGCATTCATGGTGGCGACGATCACTCCGGTGGTCGCCGTATTGGCGGGGAGCCTGTCGCTGGGGGAAGAGAGAGCATCCGGGACACATTCCTGGCACTTGACCCAGCCGGTGTCCGCCGGCCGCCAGTGGCTCATCAAGCTGGTCATGGCCCTGTTCACGGGATTGGTTTGTGCGGTGGTGCTTCCGGCGCTGACAGTGCTCGCGGTCGGATTTATTTTCAAATCGCCTAACCTGATCGTTGATCCGGAGCGTGTGATGGCTGGGGCACTTTGGGTGTCACTGCTGATTTTTGCATCCTTCTGGTGTGTTTGTGCTGTGAATGGAACTGTGCGCGCGGTGCTGTGGATTTTTCCAGGGATCATCGCCCTTGGTTTTGCGGGAGGATTTGGCGCATGGCTTGCGCCCGAAGTGGTGGCCGTGGTTGTTTCGAGGTTCGATCTATTCGCAAATTTCCGGTTCACCAACGCGGTTTCAAATACGCTGTTGTTCGGCGCACCCTTTGCGCCCGTGAACTTGGGACTGCTTTTGATTACCCCAACGTTGCTTTTGGCGGTGGTGCAGAGCTACCGGTTGTTTCGGAGACAGCTACAGGACAGCAATCTGTTTGTAATCCGGCGTCTGTTGCCTCTCGCCCTGGTGACGTTCCTGAGCCTGTTTTGTTGGATGGCCTTCCTGGCTTCCGTGGATCAGGCCAAGCGACAGGTGTGGAACATGTTCCGTGAAATGCACGAAGCGATTGAGAGGATTCAACCCAGCACGGAGAAACTGGATGCAACGCATCCGCTGCAACTCACCGTAGAAGACCTGGTCAAGGTTGCTGCCCTCTCGGAACGTACGCAACGCTGGCTGCGCAACGCACGCATCACTGTCGCTCCCGACAAGCCTCATCTCGACGGTCGATATTGCTGCGGAGGAAATTCAAGAGGTACCACATTCCATGCTGACCAGCCTTATTCGCGGTATTTAGCCACCATCTATTTGCAAAGCGGTTCCACCTGCACGGTGTCATTCCAGGGCTGGACCCCATCGTTCGGCGTTCTCGGCGGAGTATGTGAGTAAGAGTCTCCAGGCCAGCGTAATATCCATGTGAAACATTCGTTAGGAAATTGGTGCGACCAAGCGGCAAACCGGAAGTTGCCCGCCGCGAATGATTCCGAGCCTGCAAAGCGAAGTTGAAACCGGTATTCCCGACGGCCCTAGCTTTACTTTACTCTATTCAGTTTCGTTCCTTATCAATCTCCTCGTGCAGCTTCTCAATTTCTTCCGGATCTTGTCTCCGTCCTTCCGCCTGCCCGCAAAGCAGAAATGAAACCTCGGGGCGTCTTGCGCATGCCCCGCTCTGGATGCAAGCAATGAACGATAACCCGCATCACAACCAACGTCCGAAGAATCCCAAGAAGGCAATTCTCCTTCACGTCTTAGGCCAGATTATGAGGTACTCACCGACCTGCTCCGAGCCCCGCCAGCTTTCTACTTGTTGCCGGTGCTCTCTGCCGCGCCTAGCACCTTGAGCCGAATTTGCGCGAGGCGGTAGCTGGACGTGGGGACGGCGAGAATTTCCTTGGGCTTTTTTACCTTGTTATAGTCGGCAATGGCGATCTCCCGCTCGCCATACTGCTCGGCGATACGGCCGAAGGCATACCAATAGGCGTCGTTCGGCTCGTCCAGGTTCAGATCGTCCATGCCGCGCAGCAGCAGGTCGTGGGCTTCCTTAGTCTTGCCGGTTTCGGCGTACAGGCAGGCAAGAGTGTGTAGAATCGACGGATTGTCCTTGGCCATCTGAGTGGACTTGATGGCCGCGGCGATGTCGGCATCTTCCACTTTGCCAGTGAACAGCGCGTACCAGGCGATGTCGTTCATCAGGCCGGCATTTTCTTTGCCCTGGTCGATGAGCTTCCGCGCCCACCCGCGCGCAGCCGCAAAGTTGCCGCGATTGGCCTCGGTTTGCATCTTCATCTGCAGGGCGTCCGCGTCGCCGTCCAGCAGCTTCAGCCGTTCATCGGACAGCGCGATGGCCTCGTCGTAGCGGCCCATACCCTGCAGCGCCTGCTCATTGTAGATGAAAGCCTGCCGGGACTCTGGAACCTGCTTGAGCAGCGTGGAAGAGACTTCCAGCAGCTTGGCGAAGTTTTCCTGGAGAGAATATCCCTCCGCCAGCGCCAGTTGGATGTTGGTTCTTTCACGATCGGTTGATGCACCCTTCAAGTTTTCTTCGAGCAGGGTCACACCCTGCCCTACGGTGGGTTTGGTGCCCGCCAGGATAGCCGCCGCTGCCAGCTTCATTTTCCGCTCATCAGCCGCCTGCCCCTTGGTCCAAAATCGCGGGAAAACAGCGCCACCCAGCGCATCGTCGCCGCCATCGAGATGAGAATCCTCGCGCAGCCAATCCAGCAGCACCTTGGCGCCCTTCAGGTCGCCGGAACGGATGCGGTCCAGCATCTCCAGTGCGATCGAGTTTGGCTTGTCGTCGGTGTCGAGTATCTTGTATTGCCCATCTTCCTTCACCACAAAGAAGCTGGTGCTGGTGCCGTTTGGAAACTGCGCCTTTTCCCGGTAGCCGGTGGA
>CAYOOS010000155.1:0-8911 GCA_964405585.1 uncultured Acidobacteriaceae bacterium
CTTCTGGCTCCACGAAGGCGAGAACCATTTCGGTTCCGACCCGTTGAATGACATCATTGGTTACGTCCTCTTCACTCTGCACGGCCAGGAATACCGCCTCGAAGCCGAAGCCAATCGTGACGGCAGTCTCTTCATCGTCTTTCGCGATCTCACTAGCGGCAAACTTACCTACCCAGCCTCCCGCTTCCTCGATACCGAAGCTCCCAAGGACGGCCCCAATGGCAAAACCGTCCAGCTCGATTTCAACAAGGCCTACAATCCTCCCTGCGCCTATAATCCCTACACCACCTGCCCCGTTCCTCTCCCGGCCAACCGTCTCCGCGTAGAAATCCCCGCCGGCGAAAAGCTCTACAAACACCCGCATCCCTGAACCCATCGGCCTGTTTTCGCACAAGCTCGCGACATTCGCAGCCATTTGGCCTTTGCATCTCACCTTGAGACGCTTATTGAGAAACGCTACCGTCCCAGTCCAGATTCCGGACACGCGCCATGGCCTTTGAATTGCCTGCTTCTGCTAGCAACATGCCTTTTATCTATAAGTTGGAAGCTCTTCTCACCGACAGTGCACTTCCTGAACAGCTGTCTTGCTATTGCTCAACTCTGGCCAATTCCTTGCATGTTTATTTGTCACATATAGGGAGAGGCTCGCGTCCAACCGCCGGATCGCGCGCCCGAAAGAATGGCGCTGATTAAGATGAAAACTCCTGGCTACAAGCCACCAGCCCTCTTGCTTGCTCTGGCGTTCGTTTTGCTTTCTTGGCCGGCCTCCGTCCATTCGCAGGAGCCCACCCGCAAAGTCGTGAAGCGCGTGGAAGCGCAGTACCCCAGCATCTTGAAAAAGCGCGGTATCGGCGGGACCGTGCGTCTCCGCGTCGTCGTGAAAGCCGATGGCGCCGTCAAGGACACCGAAGTGCTCGGCGGCAGCGCCATCCTCGCGGATTCTGCCCAGAAGGCCGTCAAGCAGTGGGTTTTTGCCCCCGGAGCCTCCGAAA
This sequence comes from uncultured Acidobacteriaceae bacterium, assembly GCA_964405585.1. Classification (GTDB taxonomy): domain Bacteria; phylum Acidobacteriota; class Terriglobia; order Acidiferrales; family UBA7541; genus Acidiferrum. Next base: position 993 of record CAYOOS010000155.1, read on the forward strand.
CGACTCTGGAAGTTTCCGTGGTCTTTGATCCCACGCATGACTCTGAGAACTAACGCGCGGATCCCGTTCGGGCCGCCAAGGCTGGCATCACCGCAAATTCCCGCAGTTTGATCAAGCAGACTGCTCCCCCGAACGGCATCGCACCGTGCCACCAAGCAAAGTCGCGGGTTGGCTCCCCCTCCTCTCTTCTGCCACAATGTTCTCTTCGCCATGCCCGCCAATCCTGACATCCAAAAAGCCGCGGAGATTCTCCGTTCCGGCGGCCTGGTCGTCTTTCCCACGGAAACCGTTTATGGCCTCGGTGCCAACGCCTTGGATCCCTGCGCCATTCGTAAAATCTATGCCCTGAAGGGCCGCCCCGCCACGAGCCCGCTCATCGTCCATGTCGCCAGCATCGAGCAGGCCCGCGAGCTAGCCGCCAAGTGGCCTCAGGAAGCCGAGCGCCTTGCCCGAGAATACTGGCCCGGCCCGTTAACCCTGGTCGTTCCGAAAAAGCCAATCATCCCCGACGATGCCACTGCCGGCCTCCCCACCGTCGGCCTGCGTATGCCGCGCCACCCCATCGCGCTTGCGCTTCTTCACGAAACCGGGTTTCCCATCGCTGCCCCCAGCGCCAATCGTTTTACTCAACTCTCTCCGACCACCGCGCAACATGTCCGCGAAGCCTTTGGTAACGATACGCCGTTCCTCCTCGATGGCGGCCCTTGCGAAGTCGGCCTTGAATCCACGGTGATCGCTGTGACACCCGATGGCCTGGAAGTTCTCCGCCCCGGCATGGCTTTCGTTGAAGAAGCGCAGGAAATTGAATTGGGCTCCGCCGAAACACCACAACTTGCAGCCGCCCATCGCTCCCCGGGCCAACACAAAAAGCACTACAGCCCGCGCACCCGAGTGCTGTTGGTCAGTCGCGGCCATCTTCCCCGTGAAGGACGCGGCGCCTATCTGTGGCTCGCCTACAACGCCAGGGCCGCCTTCAAACAGCGGATGCCGCAAACCGCCGCCGAATTCGCCGCGCGACTTTACGCCACTTTGCATGAACTCGATCGTCAATCCTTCGATTGGATCGCCGTCGAACTTCCTCCCGACGAGCCGGATTGGGCTCCCATCCGCGATCGTTTAACTCGCGCCGCCTACGAATAATCCGCAATCGAAGTGGCAGGAATCGCCAGCCGCTCACTCTCCTGCCTCCGCGCTCATCGATTAAACACGCCAACTACAACCCCAACGAAGAACTATCGTAGCCAACTTAATTTCATCGCTATTGCTCTCTCCCCGCCTTCGGAGTAATTTCACTTCATCGAACACTCTGCTTGACGGAGGTACGTACTTTGCCCATTTCCGCCGTGGATGCTATTTCCCCCGCGTTTGAACACGCCAAACAGCAACTCTTTCAGCCTTTTCGTTTCACGCAATGGGTGCGCCTCGCCATTGTTGGTTTTCTCGCAGGAGAACTCGGCTCCAGTGGGGGCTGCAACTCTCATTTCAATGTGCCCTCCTCGAATTACCCTCGTGGATCGCAGCATTTTCTCGGCACGGGCCTCCCTCAACAAATCGCCGACCACCTGGCGCTCCTCTCCGCATTCATCGTTCCTCTTATACTGTTGGGCCTCGTTTTGTTCGTCCTCTTCCTTTACATCAATAGCGTCATGCGCTTTATTCTCTTCGACAGCATCATTGCCAGGGAATGCCACATCCGCCAGGGATGGGTGCGGCGCCGCCACAACGGTCGCCAATTCTTTGTCTGGCAGCTTGTTTTGACGCTGATTGGTTTTGCGGTTTTCGTCCTCCTGCTTGGCATCCCGGCGGCGATCGCCTGGTCTGCGGGCTGGTTCGAGCATCCAAGTGAGCATTTATTACCGCTCATTCTCGGCGGCATCCTCTTGCTCCTGCTCGTCCTGGTTTTCATCTTGGTGATGGCTGTGATCACCGTCATGACCAAGGATTTTGTCGTCCCGCAAATGGCTCTTGAGGACATCAGCGCCCTCGAGGGATGGCGCAGGCTGTGGGTGATGCTCCAAGCAGAGAAGGGCGGCTATGCCGTCTATATCCTGATGAAAATTGCCCTGGCCATTGCCGCAGCCATCGCCCTCGGCGTCATCACCTTAATCGTATTTCTTGCGCTTCTTCTTCCCATCGGCGGCGTTGGCTTAGCTGCTGTGCTCGGCGGAATGGCCGCTGGTTTGACGTGGAACTTCTACACCATCGCTCTGGCCGTGATTGTCGGCTGCATTGTCCTCGCGGCCCTTATTTTTGTGGCCTCTATGATTTCCGTTCCCGCCATCGTCTTTTTCCCTGCGTACTCCATTTATTTTTTCGCCACGCGTTATCCGCCACTGGCGGCACTGCTCTGGCCTCCGTCGCAAGAGTCTCTTGCGCCAATTCCACCGCCCGCGCCAGCCCCACTCGGCTAGCGCTGTTCATCGTAGGTCCGTGCCAGCGACTCGACGCAGCACGCCGTACCAAACGGCTCTCAGCCGCACATCAACGTCGTTTCAGTTGTTCGATTGTTGGGTCCAGAGGATGCGCTGGAGGATCTCTCCACTTTTCTTTGCGCCGGACGAGCGCAGTGACCCCAAAGCGGCGTTCCTCCCGCAATGTCGCAGGCGGAGCATGTTCTTCGCTGCCTTCGGCTTCCTGGCTCGCTACGCTGACTTTGCTAGTTCTAATCGGGATGAGCGTGGCGCCAATTCCAATATTCCGATTGTTCCCTCTTGTTCGCCTTCTTGAACTCATGCGTGTTTCGGTGGTTTTCTGTCAGGAACCGCCCCCAGGCGCGATTTTCGTTGTCATCCCAGTTGTGATAGTCCTTGTGGTCTTTATCGTAGACGCGGACCTGGACCTCTTGCGGTACGGGAACGGCAATAATTGCCACTGGTGCCGCAAGAGCAGCCGCCAAAAGTAGCGAAGCGATATAACCATGTGCACGTTGCATGTTGAAATCCTCCAAATCGGAATGTCCGCTTTCGAATTCGCGGTAAGAGCAAGTGTGCGCGTGAAGCCGGTCGATATATGTCGCATATCGCACACGTGCCCGCGAAATTCAGCACCCACTCGAAGAGTGCCGGTGGAATTCGATTGAAGCAGAAGGCGCAATTCACGCTACAATGCCTGCACCATTTCCATCTAAGGAGATTCCCATGCGCAAACTTTTGTCAACGCGTTTTCTGCTCGCTTCCGTCCTTCTCATCGCCGCCGCATTCCTAGCAGTCGGCCATTTCGCCAAGGCCAGTGCGCAGATGGCTTCCGGCAGCGACAAGCCCTTCGTCATCGAGTACTACTACAAAACCAAGTGGGGCCACGCCGACGAATTCATCACCCTCTTCCGCAAGAACCACTATCCCGTCCTGAAAAAACAGGTCGAGATGGGCCGCTTGCTGAAAGTCACCGCCGTTGGTCCCGTCTATCACACCACCGAAGACGGCCGCTGGGATTATCGCGTCACCATCGTCTACAAAAACGCCGCCATCGCCAACGATGGCTTCGATTCCGGCCCGCTCCTCAAACAACTTTTCCCCGATCAGGACACCTTCAAGAAAGAAGAACAGCGCCGCTTCGAAATCCTCGACGCCCACTGGGATCTCCCCATCAAGGACGTCGACCTCGAAGCAAAGTAAGACGCACGATTAACTGGGTTTTCTCACGAGATACACTTTCGCTTGGCGGGCAAACAGCGAGGCAACCTGTCATCCCGAGGCCGCGCCGTTTTCGGTCCGAAGGATCTCATTCCACACAGTGTCCACGTCTTTGGATTTAGCGGTCCCGTGCTCGCAATCCAACCTACAAATTATCCAGAAAGAACTTCGTCACCCGGTTCCACAACAACCGTTGTGCCGGCAAGTCACTCACCCCATGTCCCCGCCCGGGAAATGGCATCACTTCGACGTACTTTCCCGCTTTGATCAATTCATCGATCAACGCCAGCGTGTTGGAATAATGCACGTTGTCGTCGCCGGTTCCGTGCGCAATTAGCAGCTTCCCTTTCAACTTCTCCGCATTCTTGATCGGGGAAGATTCCTGGTAGCTCTCCTCGTGCCGCGGCAGCAACCCGATGTAGCGCTCCGTATAAATCGTGTCGTAAAAGTGCCAGTCCGTCACCGGCCCGCCCGCGAATCCCACCTTGAAAATCTGCGGCGTCTCGAACATCGCGTGCAGCGTCATGTGCCCGCCGTAGCTCCATCCGTGTATGCCGATGCGCTCTCCATCGACATACGGCTGAGACTTCAGCCATTCCGCGCCGTCCCGCTGGTCGGAAAGTTCCTGCGCTCCGAAGCGGTAATGGATGGGCTCCTCGAACACGTGTCCGCGCCCGCCAGAGCCGCGATTATCCAGCGAAAAAATGATGTAGCCCTTCTGCGCCATCATCTCGTGCCACAAAAATCCGTTGCCCATCCACGCGTTCTGCACCACCTGCGCGTGCGGCCCGCCGTAGGTGTACACAATCACCGGATACTTTTTCGTTGGATCGAAATTCGGCGGCTTGATCATCGAACAATTCAGCGCCATCCCGTCGTGCGCTTTGATCGTGAAAAATTCCATCGGCGACAAGTGGTACTCCGCCAGCTCGGCCACCTTGTTTTCGTTCACCGTAGCCAGTTTCGTGCCGTCTGCGCGGTAAATGTCCTGCCGCGGTGGTGTTCCCGCATTCGAGTACGTATCCAGGTACATCGCGGCGTTCGGCGCGAAATTCACGCGGTGCGTGCCGTCTTCCTTGGTAAATCGCGCAAATCCCCTGCCATCCATTCCCACACGGTACAACTGTCGTTCCAGTGGCGACTTCTCCGTCGCCGTGAAGTACACCGTGCCACTTGCCTCGTCCACGCGCTCCACCTGACTCACTTCCCAATCACCCTTCGTCAATTGCAACGGCTCTTTCCCCGAAAAATCATATAAATAAAGATGCCGGTAACCGCTACGCTCGCTCGCCCACAGGAAGTGCTGCCCATCCTTCAGGAATAATAGGTCGTCGTTGACGTTGATCCAGTAAGGGTCCTTCTCCGATAAAATCGTGGTCGATTTTCCCGTGACTGCGTCGGAAACCAACAAATCCAACTCCGTTTGCGTGCGATCCAACCGCTGGATCGCCAGTCGCTTCGAGTCCGGCAACCAGTTCACCCGCGGGATATACATGTCCGTTTCCACGCCCAAATCCAGCGCGTGTTCCTTGCCGCGCCCGACCGGCGAAACGAAAACGCGCACCACGGGATTCGTTCCCCCTGGCACGGGGTAACGCTGCAACTCCGCTTCCCCGGTATAAGACTCGAAATCCAAAAGAGAAAACTGCGTCACCTTCCGCTCGTCCATCTCCAGATACGCAATTGCCGAAGAGTCCGGCGCCCACCAGTAGCCTGTGAAAAGCTCCAGCTCTTCCGGGTACACCCAATCCAGCTCTCCCTTGCGCACTTCTTCAGTGCCGCCCGTCGTCAGAGCCCGCTCTTTTCCGTCCGCCGTTCCCACCAGCCACACGTTGTACTCGCGCACAAAGCTGACGTACTTCCCATCGGGCGAAATCTTCACGTCGCTCAAATCCTTTTCTCCGCTCACCAGCACGCGGGCCGCCTGGCTCTTCAAATCGAACCAGGCCAGTGCGTGCGGCCCCTCCAGGAGCAGCGCATCTCCGCCCGGCGCCCATTGATATTGCGCTGGCGGCCGCCGCCCCGCTCCCGTCGCTTGTGTACTCTTGCCCGGCGCAGCAGGCAGCGCGCCCTCGAGTTTTTCCGCGGACACCAACAGCGTGCGTTCTCCCGTGGCCGCATCCATCGCCCAAAGTTCAGGCTTTGCGTCCTTTCCACTGCCCTTCGTCTCGAAATAACTGATCCGCTTGTTGTCCGGCGTCCAGGCGATGCCGCGCGTCAATCGTCCGCTCAGGCTTGGCTGCGAATAGATGCGCTCCACCGTCAGCTCACCGGGCCTCGCCGCCGTCGCGGCCTTCTGTTGCGCGAAAACGCCACACGACCCGCGCAGCTGCAAACTCAACAGCAGCCCAGCCACAACCCCTGCGCGCACCACCGCACGAAAACGCATGCACCCTCCTGGAAAAGTAAAATTCGACTCTCGCTCGCTCTTCGTCTATCCCGGCGGCCAGCGGAAATTCCGCCCGCCCAGCAAATGCAAGTGCAAATGAAACACGCTCTGCCCCGCCCCGCTTCCGTTATTGAACACCGTGCGATACCCCGCCAGCAGTCCGCGTTCCTTCGCAATCTTCGCCGCCGCCATCTGCAGCTTCCCCAGCAGCGCCGCATCTTCCTCATTCGCTTCATGAAGCGAAGCGAAATGCTTTCGCGGACACAACAAAATATGCGTCGGCGCTTGCGGGTTGATATCTTCAAACGCGAAAAACTCTTCTTCGTCCAGCACCAGCTTGGCCGGAATTTTCTTCGCGCCAATCTTGCAGAACAGGCAATTCTCGTCCATCAGTTCCCTCCCGGAGCAGGCACTTCATCCAATCGCAGGACCATGGGCGAAAATCCTTCCTTCGCCCGCAGTTGCTCCGCAAACTCCTGCGCTGCACTCTCGCCCGAAATCTTCCCCACGCGCACGCGGTAGAACGTTCCGTCGGCCACATCATACTGCTGGATGAAAATCGGCGTGTACGATACGCTCAGCCGGTCCCGCAACCTCTCTGCATTTCCGCGATCCCGGAACGCCCCGACCTGCACCGTGAAATATCCCTCCGTGGGATCCACGTTCCCCAGCACCTCCAGCCGCACACGCACCACGCCTGGCCCAATCGATTCGATCTCCCGCGCCGCCGCCTGCGAAAGGTCAATGATGCGGTTCTCCACGAACGGCCCGCGATCCGTGATCCGCACCACCGTGGATTTGTTGTTGCTCAGATTCGTCACGCGCACCATGGTTTCAAACGGCAGCGTGCGGTGCGCCGCCGTCAATTTGTTCATGTCGTAGATTTCGCCGTTCGATGCCCGCCGTCCATGAAACGGGTTCCCGTACCACGAGGCGTTGCCCTCTTCCGTGTAGCCCGCTGGTGCTGGCACAACTGGAGTCTTCCCGCGCCTTGCCGGCGCCGGTGCAGGTGTCGCCGGTGGAATCCCGGTATCCTTCTTGGCCTTCTCGCTTGTCGCTTCTGGTGTCTCCGTCGGCTGCGTAGGTGCCGGTGGAGTGTTACCCGCAACGGGGCGCCTCGCGGCACACCCCATGCCGCAAGCGCTCACCATCACCAGCACTGCGCCAAACGAAAGCCGCTTCGCCGTCACGGTTTGGGTTCTTGCGGTGTGCGCGCCGCCACGCGGTCTTCCAGTTTCTTTGCCGCATCCGACAGCTTGTCGGAAACTTCCCGCAGGAATTGCGCCGTACGCTTCTCCGTCACCGGCGCCACTTCTTCATCCAGGTATTTCCGCAGCCGTGTGATCTCGTCGTCCAGTTTCCGCCCGAACTCTTCGAATTTGTCCATAGCTCCTCTTCGCCGGATTGCGCGGCGCAATTCCGGTATTATAGGAATGCGATTGCAAGCCCGCAAGGAGGATGGTTGCCCCTTCCCTATCATTGGCAGATGCGCTTCGCGCGCTGGAAACAAATCTTTAGCGGCATGTTCGGCGGCTCCGGCGAAAAGCGCCCGCAACTCTGCCCCGCGTGCGGCGCGCTCGTCGGCATTCACGCCAATCGCTGCCACGAATGCGGCACCAGCCTTCGTTTCTCGCTAGCCGCGTGGAGCAAAGGCCTCTCCGAATTCTTCGGCGGCCACGCCCCGGTCACTGCCGTCGTCCTCATCGTCAATGTCCTCATGTTCGGCGTCAGCTTGATCCGCTCGCTCCATTCTGGAGGAAGCATTGGCCTGTTCGGCGGCATGAGTGGCGTTGAACTTTTCCGCTTGGGCGAAAATGTTCCCTTTCAAAGTGGTGCGTGGGCCTGGTGGCGCCTGATTCTCGCCACTTTCCTTCACGGCGGCTTGCTTCACATCGGGT
>CAYOOS010000156.1:0-8900 GCA_964405585.1 uncultured Acidobacteriaceae bacterium
GTTATTCTCTTTGGGCGCGCGTTCCTTGCCTTGGCCAACATCTTTGGCGGCTGCGGCGGCGGGGGAGGCAACAGCGGAGGCGGAGGCGGCAGCGGAGTGCAAGTTCCACCCACACCCACTGGGGTTGCCGCAGCCCCTGGAAATGCCCAGGTGGTAGTTACGTGGAACACCAGCACCGGCGCAACGAGTTATCACGTAAAACGCTCCACGACCTCCGGCGGCCCGTATACGCAAGTTGGCGCGCCCACGACCACCAGCTATACGGACACTGGCCTGACGGATGGCACAGCTTATTATTATGTTGTTTCGGCAGTAAACTCCGCGGGTGAAAGTGCGAACTCTTCGGAAGTAAATGCTACGCCGGTTGCGTCGCCTGCAGCGCCCACTAGCGTTTTCGCCACACCGGGGAATGCCCAAGTGGTGGTTGCGTGGACCGCGTCCGCGGGCGCAACGAGTTATCACGTCAAGCGCGGCACCACCAGTGGAGGCCCCTACACGCAGGTGGGCGCTCCAATAGCTTCGCCCTACACCGATACCGGATTGACGAACGGCACGCCTTATTATTATGTTGTGTCGGCCCTCAACGCCGGAGGCGAAAGCGCCAACTCCGCACAGGTCACGGCGACTCCCAGCTCAAGTACTTCTGTGACGGTGAACATTGACACGCTGAGCAATCGCCATCCCACTAGCATGTACGTTTATGGCGGAGCCTTTCCAAAGGACGCTCCCACCATCAAAGACAGCGGTCTCACCGTTGTCCGCTGGGGCGGCAACGCAGCGTCCACGTACAACTGGCAACTTGGTACAGACAACGCCGACAACGACTACTACTTCGAGGATTATAACTGGAGCGCGCTGAACAATTCGGCTGACAGTAGTTCGACGCAATTCATCACAGATGTTCGGGCCGAAAGTAGCAATCCGCTCATGACGATGGTGATGTTGGATTGGGTGGCGCAGAGTGCGGAAACCTCTGTTACTCAAGGCGGCGCGGACAATTACCACTGGAGTTTCTCAGTCGCCAAGTACGGCGCACAGTGCGCAGTCGATCAGTACAACGCCGATGCCGGAAATGGTGTGGTAGCCGGAGCTAATTGTGCCACTTCTCCGACGTACATCACCGGGAATGATCCCAACGATGCCTACTTTCCGCTGAAGGACGATCCAGCAGCTGGCGACCCAGCGGGAACGGTCTATCGTCATGCATGGGCGACGGCTCTGGCCACGGCTTTCGGTGACGCGCAGCATTTCTATGACATGGATAATGAAATCGATATCTGGGGCGGGACCCACCGCGACATTCACCCCGCGCCTTCCGGTTACGAGGAACTCCGCGATACCTATATAACCAATGCCGGAAACCTGAAAGTTTGGGATCCTGCGGCCATCCGCCTTGGGCCGGTAAGTTGCTGCTGGTGGTTTTACTGGAATGGCGCAAACGGCAATGACAAAGGGGCGCACGCGGGCCAGGATTTTCTGCCATGGTGGCTGAACGAGGTCTACTGGCGGGATGAGATTAACGGTGTGCAATCGCTTGACGTGTTCGACATTCACGCCTACCCGGATGGACCGGATACATCAACCTACACGCAGGTTCAGAAGCAGGCCTTGGCCGCACGCATTTACCGCGATTACTGGGATCCCACTTATACCAGCGAATCGGGCACCATCAACCAGTCCGCCACCACTTCCATTCAGCCTAATCACGTCATTCCTTTCCGCATTCCGCGTATGCGCGCAATCCTCAACGTGAATTATCCCGGAATACCCATTGCGTTCACGGAATGGAGCGCAGCGTTTGCCGGTGAATCCGATTACTCCACGGCCATCGGCGACGCAGACGCCTACGGCATCATGGGCCGCGAGCACATTTCTCTGGCAACTCGTTGGACCGCTCCCGATCCCGCGAACCCCAATTACCAGGCCTTGAAGCTGTACACCAATTACGATGGCGCTCATCATATGTTTGGCACGACATCCGTCTCCGCCACGCACAATGCCGACCCTGACCTTTTCAGCGTGTACGCCGCGGTGGGCAGTGGCGGCACGCCGCTCACTGTCATGGTTCTCAACAAAGACCCGGGCAACACCGCCAACGTTAGTTTCCAGGCGAATAATTTTAGCGGTGCATCGTGCACGGCTTACACGCTGTCGCAGTCTTCACCTAGTGCGATCGCGACCTCTTCCTGCGTGTGGGGTGGTTCTATGACGTTTGCGCCGTATACCGTAACGCTGCTTGTCGTAACCGGAGCGGAGGCCTCGGTTCCAGCCGCGGAGTGGGACCTCAATCCGGATACCACAATGGTGCCTGCTGGCGGCTCCGTAACACTGAATCCCAAAATTACGACCGGCACATCCGGCGCCACCGTCACGCTGACGGCTGCCGCGTTCGATGCCGGCGGCGGCAGCATGAGCATCACAAACGCGAATCTCACGCAGGCGCCGGCCAATGGAGCAATCAGTGTCGTCGCGGGCCCAACCCCGGGCTTCTATCATTACACGGTGACCAGCAAAGACAGCACGAGCGTGATTCAGAAGCAGGGCGGCTGGATCATCGTGGGGAATCCGGCAGCGACATTCACAAAAACTGGCGACCAGCAAAGCGGGGGCGTAGGCACGCAACTCACTCTCTCCGTGACACTCGTTCCCGGAACGTCTGGCGCCACTTCAGCCGCGGGCGCCACCGTTCGATTTACCACAAATGGGGGAACCCTTTCGGGTGGGACCACCGGCAGCACTACCAGCCAGTTGGTCACTACGAGTTCTTCCGGCGTGGCGAGCATCACGCTAACGCTTCCAGCCACGGCCGGGCCAGTGAGCGTAACCGCAGAAGGGCCGTATCAATTGGGCCATCCAGTCACCACATTCAGTGAAACGGCGAATTGAGCAGGAATGGTACTTTCCAAAACCTGACCCTACCATTTGGGCAGGGAAGCATGACCAGAAGTTGTAATTTGGAGGGGACTGTTCAATAATGTGGCAAATTCAAAACTAGGCTGCGACTGTTGGTTCAATGGAAAAAATTGTAATCGACGCGAGGGAAGTGGCGGAGGTCGTCCCATCGCCCCCGGATCAACCGAGTCGGTTGGAGCCTAAGCTCCCGTCGCCAGTGCCATTGTGGGCCAGACTGGCGATGGCACCGCTCATACTTGTTCTGCCCCTTCTGTGCCTGTTCACTCTGGTTTTCCGTTTTGCCATGCGAGGGTTGCCCCCGCGGACGCGATTCGCATGGCTCTCCTTCCTTTCCACGCTACTAATCATTAGCGGGATACTCACTTCGATTGTGGCGGTCGGCGCAGTTACGCTGGTGCCATTGCCCGCCATCGTCAGCACCAGCCTGGAAGAACTGGACGCGAAGAGCTCGTTCCCATCCCTACCTTCCGCCGCGCCAATGACGGGGAGGGACATTTCCGAGCAACTGAAGCCGCTGGTGGCCGTGATCACGCCTGCGCAGCGGACCTGGTTTTCGCATAATGAAATGCCTTCCGCGGGATTTGGCGCGGGGGTTTTGTTGAAGGCCGGGCCAGAGGGATATCTGATACTCACGGCCCGGCACGTCATTGACGAATCTTTCACCACACGTGGCGGGACTCGTGCACTGGTGGCGATGGCTTCAGGAACTTGGGCTGGGGCGGACGTGATTGGCCGCCACAAGTACCTGGATTTGTGCCTGCTGTGGATGCCGCGAAGATCCGGGAGCGCGAGTTTTGTGCAGCCCATTGTGGCGGATAGCAAAGTTAGTGAGGGAGAAAATATTTTTGTGATCGGGCATCCTCAGGGATTGCGCTTCACACTGAGCACGGGCATCATCTCGCGAAAAGCGGGGGCGGCCCTGCAACTATCCGCGCCGGTTAGCCCCGGAAACAGCGGTGGACCTGTCTACGACGAACACGGAAACCTGATTGGAATTGTCACGTCGATGGTGGATCGCGGAATGAATCCGAACGCAGAAAATCTGAATTTTGCAGTGCGTGCCGACGCTGTCCTGGAACTGGAAAACTGGGACTATGGCAATAACGGCCGCAAACGGCTGGATAGCTATGTGAGTTCAGGACCGGAGAAGAAGCAGGAATAGGTTTGCATTCAAGGACCACGAGGCCATGCCCACAATCAACGTGACAGTCTACGATTCGACGGAAAACAAGCGCGTGCCAGTGGAATTGCCGGATGACGCCGCTTGCAACAAAATCATTGCCGTCCTTGTGCAGAAGCTGCGATTACCCACGAACGGTCCCGACGGAGCGCCATTGAGTTATAAGTTTCACCACAAGAACTCCGGGCGCCAGATTCAGGACACGCAGACGCTGGCGGAAGCCCAAGTGAAAGACGGGGATATTCTTCGATTACAACCTGAAATCACGGCGGGTTGAAAAGCAGAGCGCAGCCATGGTGACTATCCAGAGGAGCGAGGTTCATGAGGATCGTTACAGCCGCTTGCGTTTGATCCCATGGTGGGACCAGGCGAAGATCGCGTCTGCCCGCATCCTTGTGATCGGGGCCGGGGCGCTGGGAAACGAGATTCTGAAGAATCTGGCCCTTCTGGGATTCCGCAAAATCACTGTGGTAGATCTGGACCGGATCGAGGAAAGCAATCTTTCCCGAACGATACTTTTTCGTCCACAGGATGTCGGCGAGTTCAAGGCGACTGCCGCCGCGAGGGCGTATCGCAGCATCGCCCCTGAATCCGTGGTGCAACCCCTGACAGGCAACGTGCTGCGAGATTTTGGACTGGGCCTGTTTGAATGGAGTGACGTTATCCTGGCGGGATTGGACAATCGGGAAGCGCGGCTTTGGATCAACCGGTCCGCGTGGAAGGTCAACCGACCGTGGGTTGACGGAGCGATTGAAGGGATTAACGGAGTGGCACGCGTTTTCCTTCCGGGCGAGGCGCCGTGTTATGAATGCACGCTGGGTGAAGTGGACTGGGCAATTCTGCAACGCAGAATGTCCTGCAACCTGTTGCTGAATGAAGATGTGACCGAAGGAAAGATTCCCACCACGCCCACGATCTCTTCCATCATTGCGGCGATTCAAGTACAGGAAGCGGTGAAGCTCATTCATGGCATGCCGACGTTGGCGGGGGGCGGATACATTTTCGAGGGCTTGCACCATTCTTCCTATACCGTGAAATACACAGAGAATCCGGATTGCATGAGTCATTACACATTGCGAGAAATTGTGCGATTGCCGCAGAATTCCCATGAGTTAACGGTGGACGAGTTGTGGAAGCGCGCCCAAGCCGACCTGGGGTGCTCTGAAGTGACGCTGGAATTCAGCCGGGATGTGATTCACAAGCTGGTGTGCCCGCATTGCGGCGCCGAGGAGGAGCAGTTCGTGGCGGTGGGTGGGATTCGCTATGAGCAGGGATACTGCCCGCACGATGGGCACATGCGAATCGTTCACACAACGCACAGCTTTTCGGGCGATGAATCGTTCAAGGCGAGGAGACTAGATCAGCTCGGGCTGCCGCTCTTCGATATTTTTGTAGCGCGAAGCACGGCGCGTGAAATTGGATATTTGCTGGACGGAGACCGGGGCACGGTGCTCGGCCCGCTAGCGACGGATGGCGAGTGATGTCCAAGGCGAAACGAGACAAGCCGGGAAGCCTGCGGATGAGCAGCGACGTTGCGCGTGAAATTCGCCAGCATGCGCGGTCGAACAACAAGACGGAAGTGTGCGGCGTGCTGATTGGGTCTGATTCCGACGGTGTTACGACGATTGAGGCTTGCATTGCGGGCGCGAATGCGGCGCAAGGCGGCGCGCATGTCACATTCACGCAGGATACCTGGGAACACATTTACAAGATAAAGGATCGAGACTACCCGGATGAGCGCATCGTCGGCTGGTACCACTCGCATCCCGGTTTCGGAGTGTTTCTGTCGGATCATGACACCTTCATCCACCAGAACTTTTTCTCTTCACCGCAGCAAGTGGCGTGGGTCTACGATCCGCACTCCGACGAGGAAGGATGTTTTGGCTGGAAGGGCGGGCGAATCGAGCGGCTGGCGCAATTTGGATTTGTCGACGGCAGGGGCGGAGAAGTTGCGGGCGGGGCGGATAACCCGGGTTCGCGTGGCGGAATCATCGTTGAGGATGGTGAAGCGGAGAGTGAGGAGTCTCGCCAGACGGGGAAAGAGGAAGATGTGGATCTGACGCGATTGACACAAATCGTCGTCAACGTGTTCTCTTATCTGGCTGTCTTTATCTTAGGCGGCGTTCTGACCTGGTATTTTCTTCCGCGCTTCGTTGGGATACCAATACCTGTAGATCCGCAGACCGGGCAACCCTTACAGCTTTTGCCAGATAATCCCAAAAGCAATTCCCAAACGCCGGGGGCGCCTTCCAGCGAAAAGAATCCGAATCGATCGCCTGAAAGCGCGGACCAATCCAAGCCTGGAGTCACACAGAGGGACGATGTCCACAAGTAAAAACGACGGACCGCTGAAGATCACTTCGGAAGACCTGGCAAGAGTGGTGTTGCCGGAAGATTTGCCCGCGCCTATTGCAGCGCCTGGAGCTCAGGGAATTAAGTCGTATGGCTCGATCACAGAGGCAGCGGACAAAGCTCCCGTGGTTACCGAAGAACGAGGAAGCTTCCTCCTGCAAGGATGGTTTTATCTGGGAACTGCGGGGCTGCTTGGAGCGGTGATTGGATGGGGGATATGTGAGCCGGGGTTTGTGGATGGACCCGCCGGACACCGCTGGGGAAATACGTTGCTTCTTCCGGTGATTATCACGCTGATGTGCATCGGGTTTGGGATAGCGGAGAGCACTGTCGAACGCTCGTTGCGCAAAGCGGTTCTTCGGGGGCTGCTGGCGCTTCCATTGGGGATAGTCCTTGGCTTCATTTTCGACTTTATAGCGAACATTATTTACACCATTGGCCTCGGCCTGTGCGCGGAGGCGGGCGTGCAGACGTATCGAAATCCTATGGTGTGGATCGCGCGAGGAATAGCCTGGGCGGTGTTTGGGGCGGCGGGCGGAACGATCTACGGAATCGTTGGGCAGTCCATGAAGAAAGCGAAGTACGGAATTATCGGAGGAATGATTGGGGCTGGGATTGGTGGCACAATCTTCGACCCCATTTCCATGGCAACGCATGGCGGAAGCGTGAGCCGCGCCGTGGGATTCGCGCTGGTTGGTGTAGCTACGGGGATGGCCATGGGCTGGGTGGAAAGCGCGCTGAAGGATAGGTGGCTGTACGTGACGGCCGGCCCACTTGCAGGCAAGCAATTCATTCTTTATAAGGACCGCACGACAATGGGAAGCCTGCAGCAGGCGGATATTTACCTATTTAAGGACCCGAATATTCTGCCGGAGCACGCGGTGATCGGAATCAAGGGGTCGCGTGTGCAAATCAAGGCTCTGGGAGCGGCTTACGTGGGAGGGAGCCCAGTAGAGACGCGCGTTCTGCAGGACGGTGATCTTTTGCAGATTGGCCGGTACGCCTTCCGGTATAAAGAGAGGCACCGCGCATGACGGCTTCCATTTGCCCCTACTGCCGGACCGAGATCGAGCCGGACGGCAGCAACAGCATGGTTTGCAAAGGTTGCGGTGCGCCGCATCACGCCGATTGCTATGAAGAGAATGGCGGATGCACGGTGTTTGGCTGTAGCGCCGCGCCGGGCGAAGAGCAAAAGCTCACACTCACCGGCATGGACCTGACCGGGAAGCCTGCGCCTTCCGTTGGGAATATTCCGGAGATGCTGCCGGGAGTTGGGCTCATGCCTCCAGGTTGGACTTCGAATGCTCCACCGAAACCGGTGAAGGCACCGCCGCCACCGATGCCGCCGGGAACTGCGTTGCCCGTTGGCGAGGCAACGCGTGTAGTGCATCCGCTGCCGCGGTTCGGTTCGGGAAGCGTGCTCTTTGGCAGTCAGCCAGTGGCGGCGGTGGCGTTGGCACCCACGCTGGCGGCAACGGATTTTGATGATGCGGATAATCCCGCGGCGAAGAATCGCACCACGTTTATTGTTCTGGGGATATTGCTGGGAGCGCTTGGCGCGCACAATTTCTACGCAGGCTACCGAGGAAAGGCGGTCGCGCAATTGTGCATCAGTGTGCTTACGCTTGGTTTGGCAAGTCCGATGAGTTGGGTATGGGCCGTGATTGACGTTTCGACAGTGGATCAGGATAGCCAGGGAATCAAATTCAAATCGTAGAGGTCTGATTGCATGAACTACATGGTGAAACGCGGAGAAGAGAGTTTCGGTCCGTACACGCTGACAGACTTGCAAAAATATCTTCAGGAAGGACGAGTGCTGCCTGGGGATCTTGCGCAGAGCGAGGGAATGACGGAATGGGTGCCCGTTTCACAAATCGTGGGGAATATCCCGTTGCCGGCATTGGCGCCTGCGGGCGGGGCTGGGGCGGTGCCTACCCAGCCTCTCGTGCCCTTACCGCCAAATCTGCATTGGGCACTACTGCTACTGCTGGATTTAATCACGCGGCAATTCTTTAACTGGATATGGACATTTGTGCTGGCGAACTGGGCGCGCAAATTATCCGGGAATAATAAAGCGATGGTGCTTGTAGCTATGTACCCTGCGGCGTTTGTGGCTGCGTTTATGGCAGGGGCGGTAACGACTGCTCTTGGAATCGGCAAGGACATGGTCGTGTTGTTTGTCATCTTATGCGTGATCGGCGGCCTGATTGCGTACATCTTCGGCATATTCAAGATTCGCGATGCCATGGAGGAGTATTACAACTCGCGCGAGAATATCGCGCTGACGCTCAGCGGAGTGATGACGTTCTTCTTCAGCAGCATATACCTGCAGTATCATGTAAACCGGATTGCGCGCTGGAAGAAGACAGGTATTCTTTCCTGATCACGGCACATTGATCATGCCATCACCCCGCACACGGCGGCTTTTGCTGGACCATCAACTGCTGACGGCCCG
>CAYOOS010000157.1:0-6104 GCA_964405585.1 uncultured Acidobacteriaceae bacterium
ATCAGGGAGTCTCGCTCGAAGGTACCCTGACCCTCACGGGAACGTTCCGCGTCGACGGACACATCAAGGGAAACATCATTTCCGAACAAACCGTGATCCTCGGGGAAAACGCGAAAGTCGAAGGTCAGATTGAAGGGAATCGCGTGGTAATCGCGGGGCGCTTCGATGGCGTCATCTTCGCCAGAGGCCGCGTGGAAATTCAGCCCAAAGGTGTTGTCACGGGCGAAGTTCACTCACCGTGCATGGTCATCGATCCAGGTGGGATTTTCGATGGCCGGTGCCACATGCTGGCGTCGTCGGAAGCTGCGGCAGGCGTAACAATCCCGATCCGAGCCGTCAGCCAAGCATAGCGCGTCCCTAAGTACCCGAAAGCACTCGCGCGCCTTTCTAACTATTAAATGCATTTATAACGGTTAGTGGGCCGGAAGGCTTTTCAGTGCGCCGCGCCAGTAGGTGTTGGCACCATCGCTCGTTCCGCGTCCTGGATCCCTGCCTGAATATTTGCTTCCCAATCCAAATGGGGAACCTTGGAAGCCGCCGCAGCCTTGTAGAATTTCAGTGCCGCTTCGGGGCGATTCAGTCTCTTCAAACACAGCCTTCCGGCAGCCAATTGCGCGAGCAAGGACTGCTTTTCTGTGGGATAGGCTTCGGCAAGCCGCTCGTATTCGGAAACGGCGCGATCAAAATGCTGTTGCGTTTCAAGGGAGCGGATGATCTCCAGCCACGTCGCGGCAGGCATCTTGTCACCACCGGCGTTCTGGTATTCCTCAAAGGCGCGCCAAGCGTTGTCCTGATCCTGGTTCTTCAGATAGACCTGACACAATTGAACGGTGACGTTGCGATAAGCTTCCATGTCACTACGCCGCCAGTGCGCTTGTTGCAAAAGGTTCAGGGCGTCCGCGGAATTAGGATTGGCGGCCACATGCTTCTGGAGAATGCTGGCCGCTTCATCGAGTTTGCCTCGCTCCATGGCTTCTGATGCTTGCACGACTTCCGGAGCGCCGCTCCAGCTCAATTTGGATTCGATGGCGTCATTGGCTTTTTGTTCCATGCCGGATTGTTGCAGCGCGAAAGCGCCGGCCATGCCGAACAAGAACCCGCCGACGTGCGCCCAGTGTGCCACCGGCGAAGTAGTACCCAGAGCCGAGCCGTAGAAGAACTCCATGGCTAGCCACAAGGGAAGCAGCCAGTAAGCCGGGGCCTTGAAACGTATCCGGAAAACAATCAGGAAGAGCAACATCTCGATCTTCATTTTCGGAAAGCGCACAAGAAATGCGCCCATCAATGCGGCTACTGCTCCTGAAGCGCCGATAAGCGGGAGGTAGCTTCCATGAGCGCACCATCCGTAAAACTGCAACGCCGCCGCGCCCGCAACCAGATAAAACAGCGGATAAATCACGCGGCCCCAGGTATCCTCCAGAATGAATCCCGCCAGCCACAGGAACCACATGTTGCCGATCAGGTGAATCCAGCCACCGTGCAGGAAATTCGCGGTGACGTAGGAAATCGCTCGTGGATGCGCGGGAACGTACGCGTATTTGTTCAAAATGGAGCCCTGTTCCACGGCTTCAAATTCCTGGCACAATTCATCCATGTCCCCCTGGAGTTCGATGGGATCCTGGACCCGGCGAATTTCGGCATCCCAGGGATCTTCCACTTGCCTCGAGGGTGACGCGATGGACTCCCACCGTTCACCAAGAGAGTCCTTTAACCCGGAGATAAAAACCGTGGCGGGACCGCTGGTCTTGAGTTCGGGATGCAAGGCCGCAAGAATGATCAGGTGGACACGGACTTCCGCGCGTTGCGGGGCCTGCTCTTCGATGGCGCCGTGGGTCATCAGGAAAATCAGAATATTCAACCCGATGAGGACAAAGGTGATGATGGGCCATCGCCGGCCGCGCATGCTTTCGTGTCGTAGAGGGATCAGCATCGTGTTCTCCCGAAGGCCCCGCCTCCGTTCCAGTCGACAGGAATCTGTCATTTCAGATTAAGTGCGTGGAAAACAAACAGCTGAAGAGCGAAGTACAGGTGGCGCTAAGTAGTTAGCGTGACGCATTCGTAACGCGGGAAAATGCGCGCAACGTTGCGTCGCGTCAGGATTCTGGCGGGACGCAGTGGATGACAGTTTTCGCCCGATTGACACGTCCTAAGTGGCGGACTATCGTTCGAAAGACGTGCTCGTGAGGCGGATTTCATGAAAGTTTTAGTGATTGGCGGCGGCGGACGCGAACATGCTCTTGTGTGGAAACTCCGGCAGAGTGCGACTGTCGAAAAGCTCTGGTGCGCACCGGGCAACGGCGGAATTTCCACTGAAGCGGAATGTATAGTCGCCGATTCAGCTGATGTTTCGCAGATGGTGGCGCTGGCGGACAGACTTTCTCCGGACTTGACCGTCGTCGGGCCAGAGCTTCCGTTGGTCAATGGTTTGACGGATGCCTTCCGGCAACACAAACGCCCCGTGGTTGGCCCCTCCCAACAGGCCGCGCAACTCGAAGGCAGCAAGATTTTCGCGAAGGAATTTCTCCTGCGGCACAACATCCCCACGGCAGAAATGGTGGGTTCCTACGATTCACCGGGGGCGGCCTATTCGGCCCTATGCTCCGTGGATTGGCCCGTCGTCATCAAGGCCGACGGCCTCTGCGCGGGGAAAGGCGTCTTCCTGGCGGATGATCCCGATGCCGCGACAGGATTCATCGAGCGCGTGATGGAAAAACACGAATTGGGTGAAGGCGGCAAGCGCATCCTGCTCGAAGAAACCCTGGAGGGCGATGAGTTATCGTTCATCCTGCTGACGGACGGCAAGCATTCCGCATCGCTTGTACCCACGCGTGATCACAAGCGCGCTCTCGACAATAACCAAGGCCCGAATACCGGGGGAATGGGCGCATATTCCTCGGACGACCTTCTGCCTCAGGCTTTGCGACAGACGATTCAAACGACCATCGTGGAACCAACGCTGCAAGGCCTTGCCAAAGACGGGCTGCACTACCAGGGTTTTCTCTACGTTGGCCTCATGCTGACGAGGCAAGGCCCAAAGGTATTGGAGTTCAATTGCCGCCTGGGCGATCCGGAAACGCAAGCCATTGCCGCGCGAATGGATTTTGATCTGGCTGAAGTGCTTGCGGATGTTGCAGCGGGTACGCTGAATCCTGCCAAGCTGAAATGGAGGCCCGGCGCCAGTGCTTGTGTAGTGCTAGCTTCCGGCGGGTACCCGGGAAAGTTTGAAGCCGGCAAGGAAATCAAGGGGCTGGCCGAGGCGGCCCTCGTCCCTGACGTAAAGGTGTTACATGCAGGAACCCGGCGGCAAGGCGATGCCATCGTCACGAGTGGTGGTCGAGTCCTCGGCGTCACCGCTACCGGAGATACGCTAGTCGCTGCCCTTCAGAAAGCCTACCAGGCCGCCGCGAAGATACATTTTGAAGGCATGCACTACCGCAAAGATATCGGCCGCCAACAACAACAAACCTCCGCGGCGGGAGACTGACGAAATTGGCTAAGGTCCTTCACCTCTTCCGCGCACCAAAACGCCACGCCCCCATGGAAGAGCTCTCGACGGCCCGCATTGTCGAAAACTCCGGCCTGGAAGACTGCGCCCACGCTCGTCCAGGCGGCAAACGCCAGGTGCTGCTTGTGGATGTGGAAACGCTTCGCAGCATGAATCTGACGCCGGGAATCACGCGCGAAAACATCACCATGGAAGGTTTAGACGTAAACGCGTTGCAAGTAGGCCAGACACTCCAAATTGGGAGTGTGCATCTGGAAGTCAGCGCGGTCTGCGAACCGTGCGAGTTGATGGAGACAATTCGTCCCGGTTTGCAACAGGAGCTACAGGGGCGGCGCGGCATGCTCTGCCGAGTCCTGCGCGGAGGCACGGTGCAACCTGGAGACACGCTCGAAGTGCAACCGTCACCGAAGCAACCGAATATGGGAATGAACTACTGAGGGATAGGTTTCCGCTGCAGCGTCGGCGCTTCAGGCGGCCGATTCTTGTCCTCCACCTGCTTCTCGACGGGCTCTTCGGGCGGCACAATCCACTCGAGTCTGCTGCTCTCGCTCATCGTTCCCTCAAAAAAGCTCGCTTTGCCCGCCAGTAAAGGCAATAGCGCGCGCATGAAATCGGCAGAATCTCTGGGCTCGGCCTTTTGCGCCTGGCCGC
Source organism: uncultured Acidobacteriaceae bacterium (assembly GCA_964405585.1). Taxonomy (GTDB): domain Bacteria; phylum Acidobacteriota; class Terriglobia; order Acidiferrales; family UBA7541; genus Acidiferrum. Next base: position 4,157 of record CAYOOS010000157.1, read on the forward strand.
GCTCGATCAAATCGACGACTTTTGCGAACCGCGGCTCAGAGGATTTCAAGCGCGCGATCCGGGGATCGCCCTGTTGAATCAGCCCCAAGAGTGGCACTTCCTGCGAATCGTTTGGGAATTGCACTTCCACGAGTGTATGCGCCGCGTGCTTTTCCGGGGGATAGAGCTGCGTAAACCGCGGGCGCAACGGCTTCGTCTCCAGGTAATCGGCCTGAGAGCCGATGGACTCCTGCTCCACGCGATACTCAACCAGCCAGACCTCCGGCCCGTAACCCTGCGGCGCATACCCGATCAACACGATTTCCAGGAGCGGCTCATCGGGCTTCAAATCAATCTTGTGGTGGAGCTGGGAAACCAGCGGCCGTAGCTTTTCCAGGAAGATCACGCCGAGTTGCTCCAGATCGCTCTCACCGGTCACAGTCGGCTGCACGTAGCGCGGGTCGGGCCTCCCGATATGCTCGATGTCGTGATCCAGGCGGATGGGCCGCGGTTGCGCCGGCACCTGCCACTCTTCGGCGCCAAAGAAAATCCCGATGTGCCCTGCGTCCATCGAAGCAACACGCGGTGGGACGCTTTTCGCTTCCAAGGGCTGGCTGATCCCCGCAAAGATGATGGCATCGCGCGCCACGTGGACAATGACGCGCCCGCCGGACAGGTTGGCGACAATCTCATCCACTTGCGCCCACGCGGGCACGGCCGCTACGCACATCGCGCCAAGGAGCAACAGCCTTCGCATCGCTTTTCTTCCTTCGCAGACTGGGCGCCTGCTGTCCCTAGCATACTCCGTGGCCCAGCCGGTTGTTCAAGCAAACCCCACGGGCGAGACTGCGGCGTTTCCTGCGTGACGCCCCTTCCGGTAAAATAGGGGATACCTTACCTCCGAGAGAAAACACGAAACTATGGGACTTCGCAAACTCAAAAGCATTAAACACAACGGCAGGAGCGTGGCCGCCATCCTGGAGGCCCACGAGCGCTTTTTCACCGGGAAGGAAGGCGGAGCACGCGCTGACTTTACCGGAGCGGATCTTTCCCGGGCGGATTTTACGAAGATCAATCTCGCTGGCGCCATCCTGCGCAACGCCAATCTCGAGGGCAGCGACCTTCGCGGCGCGCGTCTGCCGGGCGCGGACCTCAGCGGAGCACGTCTGGGCAAAGCCGACTTGCGCAATACGGACATGACGGAAGCGGTGCTGCCCGGCGCCGACCTGACGGGAGCGCAGGCCAGCGGCGTGGAGTTCTTCCGCTGCGACTTGAGCGGTGCCAATTTCCAGCACGCGCTGTTACGCAATGCAAATTTTCGCGATGCCCGCGTGGACGGCGCGAAGTTCTCCGGCGCGGATATGGGCATTGCCATCCTGCGCGAAACGGACTTAAGCAAGGTGGATTTGAGCGGCGTCGATCTGTCCACAACGCTGATGCCACCGGGGTACGCGGCGAAATCCCGCGGGGCGTAAGCGCCGCAAGGGCTTTCTCGCTCGCTCTGCTCTCGGAACGATAGCCGCGAAGATGGCAAATCATCGCAGTGCGTGTTAGCCTCTCGCGAAGCCCACTGTTCAGGGGAAATCTTGGCGACCTCCTCCACACAATTAGACCTGCCGGGCGTACGCGAACGCGTGCTGGACGTCGTGCGCGGACTCCTCGAAGAACTCGGCAGCCACGGCGCCTTAGCGCAGCTCTCCATTACGTCCAACCTCGACCGCGATTTGGGGCTTGGCAGCCTCGAACGCGTCGAACTCCTTACTCGCCTGGAAGACACCTTCACCGTACGCCTGCCCGATACGCTCGCGGCGGAAGCAAGCACGCCAGAAGAGCTCATCCGCGCCATCCTGGCGGCTCCCGGCGCTCCTGCGGCCGACGAAGATGAAGCTTCCGCCTTGCGTGCCTCCGTGACCGAGCAGACACTTCAGCCGGAAGCCGCTGAATCCATCGTCGAAACCGCGGAAACGCT
>CAYOOS010000157.1:6204-8893 GCA_964405585.1 uncultured Acidobacteriaceae bacterium
AGCAGACACTTCAGCCGGAAGCCGCTGAATCCATCGTCGAAACCGCGGAAACGCTGATTGATGTGATCCGCCACCGCGGAACTCACGACGCCACGCGCGCGCATCTCCTGATTGCGGAAGATGACGAGCAGGGCGAACATCATTTCACGCTGACTTTTGGGGAACTCTTCACCGCCGCACAAAAGTGCGCGGAGGAATTGGCGCGCCGCGGCGTTCCCGCGGGAGGGCGCGTCTCCCTGATGCTTCCCACCTCGCGGCAGTTCTTCATCTGCTACACCGGGATTCTTCTGGCGGGTGCGATTCCTGTGCCCATTTACCCCCCGTTCCGCGCGGATCGCATCGAAGAGTACGCTGAGCGGCAATCCGCCATCTTGAACAACGCGGAAGTTTGCATGCTGTTGACGTTTCGCCGCGCGGAAGCCGTCGCCAATCTGTTGAAGCCGCGCGTGAAATCGCTCCTCGGCGTGGTGGACGCAGGGAAATTGCTGGAAGCCGCCGAGAAAGAGCCGCCACCAGCGCCCGGAGCACTCCCGGCGTTCCTCACGGGCAGCCGCATGCGCAAAGGCAGCGACATCGCCCTGCTGCAGTACACATCAGGTTCCACGGGCGATCCGAAAGGCGTGATACTTACCCACGCAAATCTTCTGGCGAACATGCGCGCGCTGGCACAAGCCGTGCAACTCGGCCCCGGAGATGTCGGCGTCACCTGGCTGCCGCTCTATCACGATATGGGTCTGATTGGCGCGTGGCTCACGCTGTATCTCTACGGTGTCCCCGTGGTGGTGATGTCGCCGCTGGCTTTCTTGACGCGGCCCGAGCGATGGCTGCAGGCGTTCAGCAAACACAAAGGCACCGTCGCCGCCGCGCCGAATTTTGCCTACGAGCTTTGCGTGCGCAAGGTCTCCGACAAAGCAATGCAAGGGGTGGACCTTAGCTCCTGGCGCAAGGCGCTGAACGGAGCGGAACCCGTCAACCCGGATACTCTGGAACGATTTGCGCAGCGCTTCGCCAAGTTCGGCTTTCGGCGCGAATCTCTGTTGCCGGTCTATGGCCTTGCGGAGGCTTCCTTGGGAGTAACTGTGCCGCCGCTCGATCGCGGACCGCTCGTGGATTGCGTCGAACGCGACGCCTTTACAATCCAGGGTCGCGCCGTCCCGGCCGCTTCCGACCAGGAGGGCAGCATCTCCTTCGTCTCCTCGGGAAAGCCTCTGGCAGGTCACGATGTTTTGATCGTGGATGGGGAGGGCAACGAGCTTCCCGACCGCATGGAAGGATTTCTCTGGTTCCGCGGGCCTTCGGCGACGAGCGGGTATTACAGCAATCCCGAAGCCACCGCGCAGCTTTTTCCGCGTGGCCCTGCCATACCGCCGGACGAATATCCCTGGCTGAATTCCGGCGACCGCGCCTATCGCGCCGATGGTGAAATCTACGTTACCGGCCGCGTAAAGGACATCATCATCAAAGGCGGGCGCAATCTCTATCCGCACGAAGTGGAAGGGTTGGCATCGAGCGTCGAAGGAATCCGCAAAGGCTGCGTCGTGGCGTTTGGATTGAAGGATGAAGATAGCGGCACGGAGAAGCTGGTCGTTGTCGCCGAAACCCGCGAAACACAACCGGCCAGTCGCGCCGCGATTGCCGCGAAGATTACGGACCAGGTTTCGCGCGGCTTGGGCCTTCCCCCGGACCGCGTCGAGTTGATTCCTCCCGGCAGCATCCCGAAAACGTCCAGCGGCAAATTGCGCCGCGATGAAACCAAGCAGCTCTACCTGGCGGGCACACTGACGGCTCCAAAACCACCGGCCTGGTTGCAGATCGCGCGGCTCGGTCTGGTCTCTTCCGTGAAAGGCGCGTTGCGTACGATTTGGGGCGGTCTGCGAACCGCTCTTGAGAAGGTCTACGGCGTCTACTTCATTGTGGTGTTCATACTGTGGATTGTGCCCACGTGGATGATCGTGAAGCAGTTCAAGGATCACAAAGCCGCGGGCCGCTTCACTTCCGCGGCGCTGAAGCTTCTGTTTTTCCTGGTGGCCATTCGCGTGAAAGTCGTCGGCAAAGAGTACATGGATACTCCGGGCGCAAAGGTTTATGCCTCTAACCACGCGAGTTACTTCGATGTATTGCCGCTGATGATGGCCTTGGGTGTCACGTACCGCTTCGTGGCCAAAGGCGAAGTGAACGCGATGCCTTTCATCGGAACTTTTCTCAACAAAATGGGGCATCTCTCGTTCGACCGGCACGACGCCGGCTCGCGCCTTCACCAGGTGCATGAGATCGAGCACTATCTGCAACAAGGCGACTCCGTCTTTGTTTTTCCCGAAGGCACATTCGTCCCCGAAGAAGGCGTGCGGCCCTTTCAGCTTGGCGCGTTTCGCGGAGCCGTGGCCACGGGCGCGCCCGTTGTGCCGGTTTCTCTCGCAGGCACGCGCCGGTTCCTGCGCGACCGCACTTTTCTCCCGCGCCCCACGCGCGTCACGATTACCCTCTCACCACCGATTTATCCGTCCGCGGCGATGCCCAGTGGAGGGCCCGGCCATTTGCCGGAGATGGTGCGGCTGCGCGATCTTTCCCGCGAAGCCATCGCCCGCCACTCCGACGAACCGATTACTTAAGCTGGGCCTTTTTCAATCCAGGAATCCCTGAACAAAAAACGTCATTCCGGCCCCGCTTTGCGAGACCGGAATGACGGCAA
>CAYOOS010000158.1:0-8881 GCA_964405585.1 uncultured Acidobacteriaceae bacterium
GAAATGGTGCTTGAGGAAGACGGCGACTTCTTTATCGAGCGGCAGCGTCAGAAACAGATAGAACGAAAAATAAAGCCACAGGGCAGGCTCGAACAGTGGAAGAAGACGATCGATTGCCGTAACAGGGATAAACATCGGAGCGAACAGCGGGTGATACTGCAGTTCGAAGTACGGAACACAAAGCAGCAAACCCAAACCGAAAAATAATACTACTTTTTCTACGACCAGATATTGAGAGTCGCTCGTGCGCTGCTCGGTGAGATTCATGCGCCGCATCCCTTCATCAAACGCGGACCGACCATGCGTTCTCCCGCGCGCGTCAGGTTGCCACGGGAAATCTCCGTGAGGCAGGCGAGCTCGTCGCCGTTCATGTGACCTGGGTTGATACGCTGGAAAAAAGAGATGAGAGGGTCGCGCAGACGCTCTTCGGTCACATCGGCAACGCCTTGGCGCAGCGGAGTAGCGGAATGGAATCGAACGACGCCCTCCTCTGGAGAGTATTCACCAGGAAACTTGCGCTCACCCAGAGCGTCAAGAATACGTTTAACGTTCGGCGGAGCAGGCCGGTCAGGGTGTGGATAAAACTCCCTGAAAAAAACGGGCAAAAAGCGCCACGTCTTGTAACCGGAGCAGATGAGGTACCAGAAGACCAAGGCGTCTGGGCATGCAGTGCGGATTCGATCGGCCTCCGCAAAAACAGTTTGGCTCCAGAGGCGGCTAAGGATGGTCTCTCCCCAATATTCCTGGGCGACGATGGTGTCACCTGAAAAGAAAGCAACGATTTCGCGACCGTCGATCGCCATCGAAATACGCATCAGGGTGGAAAACCCCTGAATTTGGCCGTCCTTCAGGTCGCGAAGCAGGACCACCGATTCTTTTTCCGCAAGATCGCTCTCGAATTGTTCGCGGGAGGTCTGCAGAAAGTATGCGTCAAGCAATTCGTACATGCGTTGGCGTTCGGCGAGAGTGAGCAGCGCCCGTTGAGCAACCGAGCCGGCGAGGCGGCGGGCCGGCGCAAGATCAAAGGGTGGCGATGTCCACGTAGGCAGGGCGGTGGTCAAGTTGCTCATGGAAGTGGCCTCCATCCGGCCATTCGGCCAGATACAAACGGCTTGCGTATAAAACGTGCGCATATTCCTTTGCGACAGGGAGCAGGGCATCACGAGCATCGAGCCCCACAAGCAGGTACTCGAATCCGCGTGACTTCGCCTGGCTATAGAGTTCGCGCAATAATCCGGCAAAGATCTGCGCTTCATCGGCCGCAATACAAATGAACGCAACATAGGCGCTGCGAAGCTTTGTGCCCGGACGTGGAAGAGCGGCGCGCCCCGTCCAGTTCGCGCCGAAGTTGTAAACGGGCGCGGCCGCCTTTAGCCAACGTGAATAGCCCTGCACGACCGTTTGCTTGTACGCACTCTGGTCCCAGAGGCCGGCGATGCCGACGATTTCTCCCTTGCGCCGCGCCACAAGAATGTCCTCAATTCGCAGGCCGAGGGATGTAAGTTCCCGGATAGAATCTTCAGTCCATTCGGCGAAAAACTGACGTTGCTGCCCGTGAACCTGCAAAAATCGCGCGAGCTCAGCAATCTGGTCGGGAGCAGCCGGTGAAATTTCCACTCCCCCCTGAAAAACTGACTTCGTCAGTCCAAGGGAGATTGCGAGCGTGCAGAAATCCGCGACAGGACGAAAGGAAGGGAAGGACCTCCGCGGCTTGTGCACCAGGATAGCCTCTGCTTCGCGATTCCCAGCGATAATGGAGACCAGGTAGGCCGGAACCGGATCACGTTCATGCAATTGTTTCAGCAGTGAGAATCCCCGCGAGACCAGCCAACGGCCCCGGAATCGCTGGTCAATGCGAAGTTGCCCGAGATAGCCCAGGCGTTGCGGACGCCCGTTAATGAAGAGATTCCGGGTCGAGCGGCACGCAACGCCAACGACTTCGCTGTCCCGTGCGTCCCGAGCGACAAGGACTTGAATCTCATTTCCCGTAACGCGGCAGCCCAGCGAAAAATCCGGCTCGCGTTCGTAGGTAACCACAATATTCCCCGGCATCGCCTCGCGGCGGCAAAGTCCGCGAATCGCGAAATCGTCGGCCGGAGTGGCAAGTCCGATCTGCAACTCCATCAACTCACCCGCAATTCCGTCAGTGCCTCCGAGACGAATGGTCGGAGTTCCAACACTTGCGTATGCGAAGCCTTCAGCAAAGGAGCGGTGTAAGATTCGTCGCCCAGCGGAAAATCCTTGCGCTGCAGCACCTCGGAGCGGAAGAGCAGGTTGATGGAGAAGAAGTGCGTCCACATGAACCAACTCTCGCTGTTGACTTGAAAATCCAGGCTGCGCCGAAAAATGGAATTGATGCTGTAAAACTTCTGGCGCGCCTCAATGCAGCGCTGCTTTACCTGTTCTGCCGTCATACCACGCGGCGCAAAGGGCACCATGCCATAGCGATAATCCGGCGCGAGCCACCAGCGGTCGTACAACAAGCGGCCCTCCCGTTTCAGGCGGTCGTAAAGGGGAGTTCCCGGGAACGGCGTGAGGTGGTTGAAAGCGACAATGTAAAAACGGTGCCGCTGCGCAAACGCCAGCGTTTCGTTCAGCGTGTCGCCGTTGTCTTCGTCGTAGCCCAGAATAAAAGTGACATACAACCGAATTCCGTGGCGCCGCAGGTTTTCCAGAGCTTTCTCGTAGCCGCCCTTCATCGTATTGAACGATTTATGCATGCGGCGAAGGTTTTCCTGGTTGAGCGTCTCAAAACCGATGAGCAATCCCTGGCAGCCGCTAGCCTTGATCAGGCGCAAGAATTCTTCGTCGTGCGCAGCGTTGATGCTCGCCTGGCTGACCCAGCGGATCTTCAAAGGGATGAGTTGCCGGAAGAACTCTTTCGCCTGATCCATGTTCGAAGTGATGTTGTCATCCACGAAAAAGATCAGCGGCTTTTTGATGCGGCGGATCTCATCAATGATTTCTTCAATGGGCCGCCGCGTCTGCGTGTTCCCGAAGTACGATTGAATAGCGCAAAACTCACATTTGAAATGGCAGCCGCGCCCGGCTTCCACCAGTCCAACGGGAAGATATCGCTTGCCGGCGAAAATGGAGCGGTCCGGTTGCAAACCCGCAAGTGGCGGCCGGCTTGACTGCCGATAAACCCTCTGCATTCGCCCGTTGCGAAAATCGGAGAGCACGTCCGGCCAAAGCCTTTCCGCCTCACCAATCACAATCGATTCGGCATATTCGCTGGACTCTTCAGGAACCAGCGTGGGGTGAAACCCGCCCATCACTACCGGCACACCGCGACGGCGATATTCGGAAGCAATTTGATACGCGCGCTTGGCCGTGTACGTCTCCACACTCATCGCTACCAAATCGGTTGGCTCGTCGAATGGGATGGACTCCGTGCGATCGTCGTAGAAACGAATTTGCGTATCGGAGTCCCGCGGCGTCAATCCAGCCAGAGTCGCGGGCGCAAGAGGTTCCATTTGCCAGGTGCGAATATACGGCTGGCCGCGGCGCCGGCCGATGCAGGGATGAACCAGCGTTAGTCGCATCGAGTTACCTCACGCATTCGGTGCCAGTTGCCAGTCGCAGTTATAAAAAGTGTCGAGATGATAGGCGTAGAAGCGATAACCGAAATTGGCCGGGATGGCGATGGGAAGCTGCGTGCGTGAACCAGCGAGTCTCTTCCAAATCGAAGCGTAGCTGTAAGTTTTCTTCCAGGCGCGCCTCGTGTTTCGCAGCAATTCATCGGCGGTCATGTTCTTCGGCTGAAAGACGACGTGCTGGCCGTCGTACAGACTCCAATTCTCAGTGGTAATGCGGCCGGCTGCCTTGAGCCTCTTGAAAAACGGCGTACCCGGAAATGGCACGGCGATCGCATAACGCGGCAAGTCCATGTGAGAGGCGAGAACGAAATCCACTGTTTCGTCGAACGTTTTCTCCGTGTCCTGATCCAGGCCGAACACGAAACAGCCCATCAGGGCAATGCGCCGGTCGTGAATTTTGCGAACGACCTCGTAGTAGTTTCGCCGCATATTGAACGCTTTTTTTACTTCCACCAGCGCTGTCTGGTTGAGAGATTCGAAACCGATCAGCAGCCCGCGGCAGCCGCTGCGGGCCGCCAGATCGAGCAATTCGTCGTCCCATGCAATTGTCGTTGTCGTCAGACCGCCCCACTGAATTTTCAATGGAATAAGCGCGGTGAACAGTTCCTTTGCGTACGGAACATCAGAGATGAGGTTAAGGTCCAGGAAAATCACCCGTCGCGCGTGCATCTGGCGAATGTCCGCAACCACGTCCGCGACTGGCTTCTGCAGCGGTTTGCCCCACGCGGAAGGGACAACACAAAATTCACATTGGTAGATGCACCCGCGTGTCGCCTCCAGAGTATGCGCAACGTTGATTAGCCGCTTGTCATACAGTTCGCGCTTTGGGAACGGCAGATTTGCCAGGCTCAGATTGGGGTTCTGATCATACCGGCGGCGCATCTTGCCGGAAATAAAATCGCGCAAGAGTTGCGGCCAGGACTCCTCTGCATAACCCACCACGATCGCGTCCGCATGATGAGTGGCTTCTTCTGGCACGAGTGTCGGGTGAACACCGCCCAGGACCACCGGGATACTGCGTGCCCGGAATTGCGCCGAAATCTCGTAAGCGCGCGGAGCCGTTCCAGTGATGGCCGTTATGCCGACAAGATCAGCTTCGATCGCGTCGGGTTCGATTTCGTCCACGCCTTCGTCAATAATGCGCACGTCCGCGGGAATTTCGGCAGGGACCAGGGATGCCAGCGTAGTCAGAGTCAGCGGCGCATACCGCATGGTCTTCTTCCAGATCCCGCCGCGGTGCCGGTAAAGAGGCCCGCGTGGGCAAAGAAGCACAATTCGCAAGGGTGAACTCACCGTAGGAGTGCGGATGAGCGAGATGTGCGGCTCTGCCGACACCGGGCAATTGATGCCAGATGGAATCGAGCCAGCATTGGCCATAAGGCGCCTCCAAGGTCATCGGCTTAGGACGCAGGCTAGCACGCAGGCTTCCACCGCTGTGTCTCAATTCCTCATAGAAGGTACGGAAGAAGCAATAGAGAGGCACACCTCCAGAACGTAAGTGACGCAAGGAACTCACGACATGTGTCGGGAGAATATTGCTGTATCGGCGAGGGGCGTTTCTAGGCGCTTTGCAGTGCCCGATTCACCATGGCCTGCGCTTCCCGTACGATCTCATTCAAGTGCGCCTGGCTTGTGAAACTTTCCGCATAAATCTTATAGATGTTTTCCGTCCCCGAAGGTCGCGCCGCGAACCAACCATGCGCCGCCGTAACCTTCAGCCCGCCGATGGCCGCGTTATTCCCCGGCGCACGCGTCAGCTTGGCGGTAATCGCCTCCCCGGCCAGCGTCGCATCCTTCACGGTTTCTGGCGAAAGCTGCAGTAATCGCACTTTTTCTTCAGGCGTCGCCGCAGCATCAATCCGCGTGTAAAACGGCGTGCCAAATTCCGCGGTCATGGCGCGATAGTGTTCTCCCGGATCCTTTCCCGTCCGCGCCGTTATCTCCGCAGCCAGCAAGGCCATGATCGGTCCATCTTTATCGGTTGTCCACACGGTACCGTCCCGCCGCAAAAAACTCGCCCCGGCGCTCTCTTCGCCTCCAAAGCAGCACGAGCCATCAAACAGTCCTGGCGCGAACCACTTGAAGCCCACGGGCACCTCCCACAATTTGCGCCCGAGTTTGCGCACCACGAGGTCGATCATGCTGCTGCTCACCAGAGTTTTCCCCACCGCCGCGCCACTTGGCCAGTCTGGCCGGTGTGTCAGCAAATACTGAATGGCCACCGCCAGATAGTGATTAGGATTCATCAGTCCCGCTGATGGCGTCACAATCCCGTGCCGGTCCGCGTCCGGATCATTTCCAAACGCCACGCGAAACTTGTCCTTTAGCTTCAAAAGCCCCGCCATCGCATAGGGGCTGGAGCAATCCATGCGAATCTCGCCGTCATGATCCACCGTCATGAACGAAAACGTCGGGTCGATCTTCGGGTTCACAACGGTTATCTCAAGTTTGTATAGCGCACTGATCGGTTCCCAATAAGGCTCCGAGGCCCCGCCCAGCGGGTCCACACCCAATTTCAACTTGGCTCCGCGAATTGCCTCCATATCAATCACGTTGCCAAGATCCCTCACGTACGGCAGCACATAATCAAACTGATGAGTTGTATACGCATCAAATGCACTGGCGTAGGCGACACGTTTTACCCCGGCATTCCGGGCACGCAGCAACTCGTTCGCGCGCGTCTCCACCCACTTCGTGATGTCTGTGTCTGCCGGGCCGCCGTTGGGCGGGTTGTACTTAAACCCTCCATCGCGCGGAGGATTATGCGAAGGCGTGATCACGATCCCATCCGCCAAGTGTTCCTTACGCTCGCGGTTGTAAACCAAAATTGCGTGAGAAATCACCGGCGTAGGTGTTACGCCATCGTCTCTCTGAATAATCGTCTCCGCATCGTTCGCCGCGAGCACTTCAAGTGCCGTGCGTTGCGCGGGAGCGGAGAGCGCGTGCGTATCCTTGCCCATGAAGAGCGGCCCATCGATCCCATGCCCCCGGCGGTATTCGCAAAGCGCCTGCGTGATTGCCAGGATGTGCGCTTCGGTGAACGTGCCATTCAGCGAACTGCCGCGGTGGCCGCTGGTGCCAAAGCTCACAAGTTGTTGCGGGTCATCCATGTCCGGCTTGCGCTCATAATAGCAACGCTCGAGCTCCGCCAGATCCACCAGCAACTCCTTGGGCGCGGGTAATCCCGCAAGCGGTGAAATCTCCTGCGTATTGCTTGCTTCGTTTGGAGCCGCCTGTGGTTGTGTCATCGGTTTTCCCCTCAGCAACGACCCTACTTTGATACCACTGCGCACCCGGGAACGCCAATACTCCCCCGCCACGCGCAAAGAATGTTGCCCAGAATTCATAATCCATAGATGTCATGGCGCACGCAAAGCCGGGTATCATCAGCGAGCATTCAATTCTTCTCTTATGGAGCGAAACCACACGGACCAGCCCGGCATCTATTAGATGTCATCGCCGGGGCTGCCAATTCTTGCTGCTCCCGGCCAATGTCTGCCCTGAGGGAAGGAAATTCCTGCTTGAATAAAAGCGCCGGTGATTCGCGTCTCCAACCGGCCAGTGAGGAACGCCATGCCTGACCGCAATCCCGCGAATACCAGTGTTCAACTGGAAGATGCCCGAACGGGTTCAAGCGTGGAAACCCTGAAGCGCGCGATCCTCGATAACTTGTTTTACGTTGTAGGGAGGCCTGCCGAACACGCCATCCCGAGTGACTATTACAAGGCCGTTGCCTACACCGTTCGCGATCGCATTCTCGCGCGCTTTCTCCGTTCCCTGCACACCTACATGGACGACCACGTTCGCGTCGTGGGTTACCTTTCCGCCGAATACCTTACGGGGCCGCAACTGGCCAACAATCTCCTGAATCTCGGCCTCGATGCGCCGTTCCGCCAAGCGGTTCGCGAACTCGGCCTCGATATGGACCTGCTTATCGAGCAGGAGGCCGAACCCGGTCTCGGCAATGGCGGCTTGGGGCGTCTTGCCGCGTGCTTTCTGGATTCCATGGCCACTATGTGCATTCCCTCGATCGGGTACGGCATCCGCTACGAGTACGGCATTTTCGACCAGAAAATCCAAGACGGCTGGCAGGTCGAGTACACCGATCACTGGCTGAGCAACGGCAATCCCTGGGAACTGCGCCGCGCGCGATTTTCCGTCGAGGTAGGTTTCCATGGCCGCACCGAGCACTGGACCGACAGTAATGGGAAGTACTGCGTTCGCTGGGTGCCTCAGACTATGGTGAAGGGCGTTCCCTACAACACTCCCATCGTTGGTTATCGTTCCGGAGCCGCCTATATTCTGCGACTATGGCGCTCGGAAGCCACCGAATCCTTCTACTTCGAGCGCTTCAATAGTGGCGACTACCAAGGCGCCGTTGCGGATAAGGTGTTCGCTGAAAACATCACGAAAGTTCTCTATCCCAATGACGAGGATTTCCGCGGCAAGGAACTGCGCCTCCAACAGCAGTACTTTTTCACCTCCTGCTCGTTGCAGGACATGATCCGCATGCACCTGTCAAATAAGAAGCCTCTGGAGACTTTTCAAGAACGTTGGGCCATTCAGCTCAACGATACGCATCCCTCCATCGGCGTTGCCGAGTTGATGCGCCTGCTCCTCGATGAACACGGTATGACGTGGGAGCAAGCATGGAGCGTCACATCACAAACCTTCAGCTACACCAATCACACTCTCCTGCCGGAAGCGCTCGAACGCTGGCCGCTTCCTTTATTTGCATCGCTCTTGCCCAGGCATCTCGAAATCATTTATGAAATCAACGCTCGCTTCCTCGCTGAAGTGCGCAAGCGCTTTCCGAATGACGAAGCCCGTGTCGCGCGGATGTCCCTGATTGATGAGTCCGGCGACAAATTTGTCCGCATGGCGCATCTCGCCTGCGTCGGCAGCCACAAGATCAATGGCGTTGCCAGGATTCACACCGACTTGCTGAAAAGGGAATTGCTGCACGACTTCGATGAACTCTGGCCGGGTAAGATCGTCAACGTGACCAACGGCGTAACACCGCGCCGCTGGATCGCCGTCAGCAATCCCGAACAGTCTCAACTCATGACCGGCAAGATCGGAGACGCCTGGATCGATCATCTGGATGATTTGAAGCGCCTGGAACCCCTCGCGGACGATGCTGCTTTCCGCATCGATTGGCAAAGGGTGCAGCGCGCTGTGAAAGTCCGCTTGGCCAATTTCATCCAGAAGGAAACCAGCATTTTTGTCGACCCTGACTCGATGTTCGACGCCCAGGTGAAGCGCATCCACGAATACAAGCG
>CAYOOS010000159.1:0-8863 GCA_964405585.1 uncultured Acidobacteriaceae bacterium
CTCCAATTCCTCGATCAGCCGTTCGCGGATCATCGCATACGACACGCAAAACAATTCCTCGCCCAGCGCATATGTCTCTATCTCCGCCTGTATATGTCCCTGTGGATTCAGAAACAGCGATGCGGTCCCATGGTTCTCCGTCAGTCCTTTAATATTGTTCGTCAGAATGGCATTCAAGTACCGCACCCGGTCCGGCCCGCTAAAACTCAAGTAAGCCCGGTAATTCTTGTCCACCACCCCCACGCTCTCCCGCAAATAGCCATACTCCGTCCGCCAATCCCCAAATCGCCGGGGCAGGGAACTCCCAAACCATTCCCCCATCTCCGCCCCCGCCGCAATGTGCATCGCCTCCAGCGGCGTCCTCATCGCACTGTCCATCTCTCCCAACGTCCCTCCTCTCCCCGTTCCACTTAAAGTATGTCATCCCGACCGAAGGCCCGCGTCCTTTGCGGGCCGTAGCGGAGAGATCGCGGCAACATCCCTACAAGTTCTCCACCGCACCGCTTGAACGCTTATACTCTCTTACTCTTACACCCTTAAACTTGTGAACTCTTCAACTTTCAACTTCTCCTCCCTCCTCCCCTTCGCAACATTCCCGTACTAAATCCACAATGCTATACTCTCCCCAATGACGGTTATTCCCAATACTCTGAATCTCCCCGACGCCGCAAACCCGGAGATGATCTACATCAAGCTCCCCGTCGGCATGCTCCAATGCAATTGTCTGATCATTGGCGATCCCAAATCTCGCGAAGCCATCGTCATCGACCCCGGTGACGAAGTCGAACGCATCCTCGATCTACTCGGCCGCTACAAGCTCTCCGTCCAGGTCATCGTCAGCACTCACGCCCACATTGACCACGTCGGCGGTCTCGCCAAACTCCATCAATACACTGGCGCTCCCGTCATGATGCACAACGATGATCTTCCTCTCTATCACTCCATGGACATACAAGCCGACTTCCTCGGCATTGCCCCTCCCGATCTCGTCGATGTCGATCATCTTCTTAAAGAAGGCGACGCTCTCAGTTGGGGCCGCTTCCAGGCCAACATCATTCACACTCCCGGCCACTCTCCCGGCAGTGTCTGCCTCTATCTCCCCAAGGACTCCGGTGAAATCCATCTCGCCAAGCCCCAGCTCTTCGCCGGAGACACGCTTTTCGCCGGCAGCATTGGCCGCACCGATCTCTGGGGCGGCTCCCTCGATCAAATTATCAACTCTCTGAAAACCAAACTCATGCATCTCCCCGACGACACCGTCGTCCACCCCGGCCACGGCCCCATCACCTCCATCGGCCACGAACGCCACACCAATCCCTACCTCCAACCCTAATCTCTCCCTCTTGGCTTTCCTCTGTGCCCTCTGTGTTCCTATCTCTGTGAGCTCTTTGCTACCGTCCCTCTTTCTTTTCTCTGCTCTTGGGTTTCCCTCGTCACGCCCTCACACCGTTGAACTTGAGGGTGCCCCATCCTTCGCGCCTTATGCGAAGGGTGGGCTCTTACGTCCTTACGTCAAGCACTCACCGCTCTTCTCTCTCTCCTTTTCTGCGAACTCAAGTTCCTCCGCGAGCTTCCCCCAATCTGTCATCCCGACCGAAGTTCCGCGGTTTTTGCGGCACGTAGCGGAGGGATCAAGGCAACAACCGCCCATCTCCACACTACCCTCTCGAACCTCTCAACCTCCTGCACTTTTCAACTTTCAACCTTCAACTTTCAACTCCTCCTCTTCCTCTTACTATGAACTGTAAACTGTCATCTATTAACTCTTCCTCTTCTTCATCTCCTCCATCACCGCCTGCACCAACTCCTTCGCGTGCGTCAATTCCTGCACCACCATCCGCAAATCCATCGCCGGCACTGCCGCATTCCTCTGGCTAGTGCAATACACTCCATGCTGTCCAACAAGCACCAGCGCATTCGTAATTCGGTCCAGGGACACCGCCAGCCTCCCCCGTTCCTTCCCAAACATCTGTTCGTACTTCTCCAACTCGTCCTTGTGCTCCTCGAACGCATTCATCGCCACTTTCCCCTCTTTTCCGCTCGTACCACTTCGGGCACAGCCCTGCGCCGCCAAACTTTACCCTATCCACTCACCAGAACATAATCCAACAAGCCACACAAAAGCGCTGCAAGACCATGAGCCAGTCACATCAGTCCGTATGGGATTACGTGCCTTTTGGCGAGCCGCCAAAGGCCAATTGGGAGCACCAAATCATGCGACGTTCGGATCTTGTGCAATACAAAGAAAAGGATAATGGCCGCATTGGGCGCACCTCGCAGATCGTCTTCGGTGAACGCCAGCATCTCCTGCGCGTCCTCGATTCCCTCGAGGGCACGCATCTCCCCATCGCCCGCATGCAGCAGGAGCGCCGCATCCTCGAGGAATTAATTCACGAGCGCACTCGCGAGCTCAACCATATCAACACTGCCTGGGATGAAAAGATCGGCCTCGTCCTCAGCGCCGAAGCCAAACCAGAAATGCTCGAAAAGCTAGCCAAGCAAGCCCCTCAGGAAGATTTCTACCTCCTCCGCTTGATCAGCGAACATCCCCGCGCCAATGCCAAAACTTTGCATCGTCTTTCGCGCCATCCCTACGGCGCCATCCGCGAAAACGTCGCCCGTCATCCCAACGCCGACGCCACCACGCTAACCTATCTAAGCAAAGACAAAACCCAACCTCTTTGGTATCTCGTCGCTTTCAATCCCAACACCCCCAGCCCGCTCCAGCGCCGCCTCCGCGACCGCCTAAAACGCCTGGGCGACGCTCAATCCGGCCGCTAACCAATTCATCCCAACCAAGCCGCGCCACTCTTTCACTTTTGTACTCTTATACCCTTACACTCTTAAACTTTTGAACTCTTCAACCTTGCACCTCTCCTTTTCTCTCCCTAGAAACGTCATCAATCCGAGGTACTTGAGGGTGCCTGTAGATGGTCAAGACGTTGTTCCTCTCCAGAGAAGGTTGAAATCCCCGGCTAGGAAAGGCAGTTACAGCAACTCTCTGCCTTGGAAGCGGATACAGCTGGCTCCCACTCTGCAAGACCGCTAAAACCCTGGCGAGGAAGGGAACAACCTGTTGAAAGATCACAGGTGCCCCATCCTTCGCGCCTTCCAGCGAAGGGTGGGCTCTTGTGATCCGAGGCCTCCGCTGCTCTTTTCCCTTCCCACGCTTCTCTTTTTGTGTGCGATTATGGCGCCATCTCCCCGCTCCTTCCCGGTGTCCAAGGGATAGCGGCATCCTCTGGAGGTCCCTCTATGCCCTTGGCGCGTCTGCTCCATCGCCCCGACGCTTCCTTGTTCTGCTTCTGCCTTCTTCTAACGCTCCTCTCCGCTTCCTCCTTCTCCCAATCCGCGCCGCGATCCGCTGACGATTATTCCGTCCTCAAACAGCAAGCCCGCGACCTTTTCAAACAAGGAAAGTTTGAAGACGCTCTACCCATCTTCCAAAAACTCCACGACACAAAACCGGACGACGTCCCGGTCCTCGAAGGTTTGGCCTTCTGCACTCTCACCCACGCCCGCACGCTCACCGACCCCGCCGCCCGCAAAGCCACCCGCGTCAAAGCCCGCCAGTTGATCGCCGAGGCCCGCGCCGCTGGCGACACCAGCAACCTCATCAAAATTCTCACCGATATTCCGGAGGACGGTTCCGAATCTCCCTTTTCCTCGCGCGCCGATGTGGATGCCCTCATGAAAGAAGGCGAAGCCATTTTCGTCAAGGGCGATCTGGACGGCGCCATCGCCAGTTATCAACAGGCGCTTGCCCTGGACCCCAAACAATATGCCGCGGCGCTTTTTATCGGTGATTGCTACTACAAGAAGAACGATCACGAACAAGCCGGAAAATGGTTCTTGCAGGCCGTCCAGATCGATCCCAACCAGGAAACAGCCTATCGCTATTGGGGCGATGACCTCATGGCCCAAAACCGCTTCAACGACGCCAAAACTCAGTTTGTCCAGGCCATCGTTGCTTCACCGTACGACAAGCGCTCCTGGATCGGCCTAATTCAGTGGGCCAACAAAGGCAAGATCACCCTCGCTCATCCCGCGATCAATCCCCCAGGCTCCGTCACCGATAAAGGTAAAAACGATAAAGGCCAGGCTCAGATCAATATCACCATCGATCCTTCCACCATGGGCGGCAAAGGCGACGCCGACGGCACCAGTGCCTGGTTCACCTACACTCTCTCCAAAGCCGTTTGGCACGGCGACCGCTTCAAGAAAAAATTTCCCAACGAAAAAGATTACCGCCACTCCCTAGCCGAAGAAGTGGACGGCTACCAAATGGTGATCTCCCAGGTACGCGCAGGCCTCCAGAGCAAAAAAATCACGAAGCTCGATCCCGCCTTGGCCACCCTTCTCAAACTCTCCGACGAAGGTCTACTCGAGCCGTTCATCCTGATCAGTAAAGCAGACCCCGGCATCGCCCAGGACTATCCCGCCTTTCGCGACGCCCACCGCGAAAAAATCACTCAATACATCAACGAGTGGATCATCCACCCCGCCCCGCAACCCGCTCCCTAATTTCCAACCCGGGTTCCCCAGGTGCCGGTTTTGTACCTCGGTCTTGGGTCAGCACTCTCTTTCTTTCGGGTGCCCCAGGTTCGAATTTTACCTGGGTCTTGGGTTCCTCCCGCTCTAGCTTCGCGTCACGAACTCCCGTCATTTCGAGCGGAGTCTGCGGAGAAAGAAATCCCTCTCTGCTTCTTTTGGTTGCCCCAGGCACGGAGTGTGTGCCTGGGTCCCGGGTTTCTCTTCTCTGTGAACTCTGTGCTCTCTGCGACCTCTGTGTAAGCTTTTTCTTTCTTCGTCTTTTGCCACCTCACCAAGACTGTCATCCCGGCCCCAGTGCCACACCTTCTGCGCTCCCCAAAAACTGTCATCCCGACCGCAGTGCCGCGCTTTCCGCGGCACGCGGTGGAGGGATCGTGGCACCACCTCAACCTCATCCTCTCCACACTGTTCCTCACTCTTCCACTCTCAAACTCTTATACTTCTTCTTCCTTTCCCCTCCGCGATATACTCTCCCCATCGCAATGAAGCTCCGAATCCTCCTCCTCTCCGCTCTCCTCCTAATCCCCGTCTTCTGGCACCACCACGTCGAAGGCGGCGATCTAGGCAGCCACGTCTACAACGCCTGGCTCGCGCAACTCCTCCAGAAGGGAACTGCCCCCGGCCTTTATTCCGTCTGGCAATTCAAAAACGTCCTCTTCGATCTACTCCTTCTATCCCTCTCCAATCTCTTCGGCATCTGCGCCGCCGAAAAAATCTCCGTCGCTTTCTGTGTCCTTCTCTTTTTCTGGAGCGTCTTCGCCCTGATCACCTCTGCCACCCGCCGCCCTCCCTGGTTCCTAACGCCACTCCTCGCCATGCTCACCTACGGCTACGTCTTCCACATGGGATTCATGAACTACAATTTGTCCATCGCATTGGCCTGCCTTGGCCTATCCCTGCTCTGGACCGCCCGCCGCAATTCACAACTACTCGCCCTCCTTCTACTCCCATTCATGTTCCTCGCTCATCCTCTAGGTACAATCTGGTTCGCTGCCGCCGCAACCTACTTACTCCTCTGGCAGCATCTCCCGCGCTGGCGCTTCGTCTACGTCGTTTTCGGTCTCCTCATCATTCTCGCCGCCCGCTTCTTCCTCGCCCACCACTCCACTTACGACGTCGAATGGCACGATCGTCCTTTCTATTTCTTCAACGGCTCCGATCAACTCCTTGTCTTCGGCGAACGCTATCGTTACGTCTCCGCCATTGCCTTCGCCCTGGGCCTCCTGATGTCCGGCTTGGACCTCCGCCGCGCCCCCAGCCTCTCCTCCTGGTGGAAAGACCACCACCTTCTCCTCGAACTCTGCGCCATCTCTTTCCTCGTCACCTCGCTCCTCCCCGAAAACGTGGACCTCAATCAAGGCGGCGGCTGGATCGGCCTGATCGTCTCTCGCCTCACCATCATCACCGCCATTTTCACGCTCTGCTTCCTCGGCTCGCTCTCTCCGCAAAAATGGCATCTCGCCGCACTCTCCGCGTGCGCCGTCCTCTTCTTCGTCTTCATCTATCAAGACGCCTCTCTAGTCGCTCGCCTCGAAGCCAACGCCGATAAACTCACCCGCACCCTCCCCTTCGGCACACGCATCCTGAAAACCGTCGCCGCTCCCCCCGATTGGCGCGCCCAATTCATCTACCACTCCATCGATCGCGCCTGCATCGGCCACTGTTTTGCCTTCTCCAACTACGAACCCTCCACCAAACAATTCCGTCTCCGCGTCACCGAAGACAGCCCCGTAGCCGTCTTCGATCCCGAAGACAGCGAATCCATGGAATCCGGCGAATACGTTGTCCAGCCCGACGACCTTCCCCTCAAGCAAATCGACCAGTGCGACCCCTCCGACTTCACCATCCTCTGCATCCGCGACCTCTCCCCCAACGAAATAAATGGCCGCCTCTCCCACCGCCCCACCCAGTAAACTCTCTCACTCTTAAACTCTTAAACGTCTTTTCCTTTCCTCTCTTCTCTCTGTGCCCTCTGTGTTCCTATCTCTGTGAACTCTGTGTTACCGTCCTTCCGTTCTTTTCCCCAAAGAGTCATTTTGGCTCTTCCATCAGTCCAATCCCTGTTAGAATATCCTCTGGGGTGAGAGACAATGCTGCCAATACACCTTCAACCCGAATCCCACATTCCCCTCTATATCCAGCTCCGTGACCAACTCCGTTCCTTGGTCCACGCTGGCGATCTCCGTCCAGGTGACCGCATCCCCGCCAGCCGAGAACTCGCCACGACTCTCGGCGTTCACCGCACCACCGTGGCCAATGCTTATGCCGAATTAGAATCCGAAGGCCTCATCCAGGGCCACGTCGGCCGTGGCACGTTTATCCGCCCCAATGGCAATGGCCTGAAAATTTCCGCGCCTCCGCCTCCCGTTCTTCACAATGGCGATGGCCTCCGCTGGGAACTTCTCTTCGCCGATGAACGCAGCGAAGAAGTCCTCACCCGCCTAACGGCTTCCGCTCCAGAGGACGCTCTCTCTTTCGTCATGGCTCGTCCCGCTCCCGAATTCTTCCCCATCGAAGAATTGCAAACTTGCGCCCATGCCGTTCTCCGCCGTGAAGGCCCCGAAATCCTCAATCTAGGTGCTTCCGATGGCTACGCTCCACTAAAAGAAGCTCTCATCGAACTTCTTCACCACGATGGCATCTCCGCCAAGGACGAAACTCTCCTCGTCACCGCTGGCTGTCAGCAAGCCTTCGATCTCATCGCCAAAGCCTTCGTTCGCCCCGGCGACACCGTCATTCTCGAAAATCCCACCTACCCCGGAGCCTCCGCCGTTTTTCATGGCGTTCGCGCGCGCTGCCTCGGCGTTCCCGTTCGTACGCATCCCGAACCCGGCAAGCCTCTCGGCATCGATCTCGAAATCCTGGAAGCCACGCTCTCCGCCAATCGCGTCAAGCTCATCCTCCTTACACCCGATTTTCACAATCCAACCGGCACTTCCATGCCCCTCGATTCGCGCCGCCGTGTTCTCGAACTCGCCACGCGCTATCAAGTTCCTGTCGTCGAAGATCACATCTACGCGCGCCTCCACGCTCGCGACGTCCGTGTCCCTTCGCTCAAACAACTCGATCAGTCCAATCTAGTCATTCACGTGGACAGCTTCTCCAAAGTCGCTTTCCCCGGCCTCCGCGTCGGCTGGATCGTCGCGCCCCACGCCGCCATCGAACGTCTCCGCCTAGTCAAGCAGATGACCGATCTCCACACCGATCAACTGGCGCAAGCCACCCTGGCCGAATTCCTCCGCCGTGGACTCTTCCACAAGCATCTAGCCCGCATGCGCAAGGTCTATTCCGATCGCCTCCAGGCTCTCGATGAATCGCTCCGCAAACTCATGCCCGAAGGCACCCGCTGGGCTCGTCCCGAAGGCGGCATGTGCCTCTGGCTGGAATTGCCCCCGGGCTTCGATGCCAGCGAACTCATGATCCACGCCCGCGAACGCGGAGTCCTCTTCGCTCCCGGCCGTTATTTCTACGTGCAAACGCCATTGCCCAATACGCTGCGCCTCGGTTTCGCCAGCCTGAACGAAAAACAGATCGCCCGCGGCATAGCTATCCTCGCGGAAGTCCTGCGCGTAGAATTGCGCAAGCGCCAGCGCGGCACGCGCCGTGCCGAGCGCACTCACGTGGCCCTCGTCTGAGAGAGGTTTTGTGGCACAGCCATTCTTGGCTGTGCTCTTGGGTTTGTTTGTTCTTGCATTTGGGTGTTTGGATTCGTTCTTGCATTTGGGTGCCCCAGGTAACGATTTTTTACCTGGGTCTTGGGTTAGCTCTTTCTTGTTTTTGGTTGCCCCAGGTAAGTTTTTGTTACCTGGGTCTTGGGTTTCTCCTTATATCGGCTTAGGTTTCTTTTTTGAAAAAAATGTCCAACGTCCTCAAACTCGATCCGCAACCCACCAACCATTGTTTTGGTTGTGGCGCTGCCAATCCCGTTGGCATGAAACTCCCCTTCGAACTCGATCGCGACACTCGTCGCACCCGCGGCCGCTTCATCCTCGGCCCCAACTACGCGGGCGGCGCCGGCTTCGCCCACGGCGGCATCATCGCCGTAGTCCTCGATGAAGCCATGGGCAAACTCTCCAAACTCACCGAAGAGCGCGCCGTCACCGCCGAAATGTCCATCGAGTATCGCAAGCCAGTCCCCGTCGACCAGGAAATCCTAGCCGAAGGCTGGCAAGTAGACGCAAGTGACCGCAACCGTTTTCGCGCCGCCGAAATTCGCGATGCTCAAGGCAACGTATTAGCCCGTGGCAAAGCCCGCTTCGTAGTAGTAAGGCCGTCTATGTAGCGCAGGGCGAGTCTTCGAGCCCTGCGG
>CAYOOS010000160.1:0-4003 GCA_964405585.1 uncultured Acidobacteriaceae bacterium
CACGATGAGCCGGATCCGATCCGAATATTGGCTGGCAAGCTCGACGGTTCGATCGGTCGACCCGTCGCTCACGACCGTGATCTCGACTTGGTCCACGGGGGAATGCTGGCAGATATAGGCGCGGGCGTCCAGCGATCGTTGAATCGTACTCTGGATGCTTTCTTCTTCATTGAGCGCGGGGATAGCGATCAAAAGCTTCATGCGTTTCACCCAGACACACGTGGCGGGGACTTCCTGCAAATCGGGGGCCATTTGAAGGATAGAAAAAGTTAAGGCACGTTGGGCGACTCTCTGAGTGGGCGTCATGCGCCCGCAAATGTGTGGGCAGATCGCGCTGAAGCATGGGCCACATACCATTGCCATGCTGTTTCCGCAATGTAGTCCAAAGAAGAAAGCTGGGGCGTCCAGCCCAATTCCCGGGCCGCTTTGGTGCAGTCAGCAACCAGAATCGGCGGATCGCCATCGCGGCGCGGTGCTATAGTCAGCGGAACTTTCCGGCCGCTTGCCCTCTCCACTGCGCCGATCACATCGCGCACCGAATAGCCGCGCCCGGTCCCCAGATTGAATGCTTCGCTGGGAGGGTCTTGGTGGAGCATCCGCGTGAGGGCTTGCACGTGAGCGACGGCCAAATCGGTTACATGAATGTAGTCCCGGACGGCTGTTCCGTCGGGAGTCTCGTAATCCGTTCCGAAGATCTCGATGGCAGGCAGGTCGCCATGGGCTGCCGCGATGGCACGCGGAATCAGATGCGTCTCCGGGTGATGGGATTCCCCGAGTTCACCCTCCGGATCGGCGCCCGCGGCATTGAAATATCGCAGCGCGGCCCATTTCAGACCGTACACCTTGCCATACCAATGCAGGGCGCGCTCTACCATCAGCTTAGATTCTCCGTAAGGGCTTACGGGATCTTGCGGATGGCTCTCGACGATGGGAATCTGCCGCGGGTGTCCATATGTGGCACAAGAAGATGAGAAGACGAGTGTAGCTACGCCATGGTCCCGCATAGCGTCGAGCAGGTTGAACGTGTTGACTACATTGTTGCGGAAATACTCGGAAGCGGCGTGCATCGACTCGCCGACATAGGCGAGAGCCGCAAAATGAATAACGGCCCCGATCGGATACGCTTCGAAGACCCTCCGCAAAGAGGCCCGATCACCCAGGTCCACTTCCTCCAGTGGCCCCCATTTCACCGCCCAGCGGTGCCCGTGACGAAGATCGTCCAGAACGATGGGCTGGTATCCGTGTGCTGCCATCCATTTGGCGGTATGACTGCCGACATATCCTGCTCCGCCTGTGATAAGAACGTGCATTTGAATTGCGGGTAAGCAGCCCTCCGTTTCGGTGTGGGGGCCTAACCTGCAAGTCTTTTGCCGTTCTACGCCACCACCTTGCCGGCTGTTTTTGCTTTTGTGGGCAACACATTACGAAGGCCTTCCGGTCCCGATAATTCGGAATTCCTGCCAAGCTTCGGGACTCACCAACCTGACCGGCCGCAAGGGTCGGGTCTCGGAAAGGTATGCCTCCAATACCGTTGAGGCGCTCCCGCCAACGCTCATCTCGGCGGGTTGCACTCAAGGGAGGGTAGCCGATTCGTCGCGCTCCTTGCAATGTTATATTGGATTCTCGATTCACAGCGCGCGAGCGGCCCTGCGCGTTTTTTTCGGAACTTTCAGACCCGACGATGACAGCCACAACCTGCGCCTTCAAGTCCGGTGAGAGACGGCGTTTTTTCATTCCGTTGGCGATCGCTCTCCTGGGACTTGGAATCGATACCGTCGTGGCTGCCTACATGGCGCCAACCATCGACGAGCACTTGCATGTCGCTTATGGCGCGAAAATCCTCAAAGGCGATCCGGACCGGCCTTCGGTCGTGTTCGACAGCAAGATGCCGGTTTCGGTGCTCAATGCGCTCCCGCGTGCCGCCAGCGTCTACCTGGAGCGCAGCGGCAGGCTCCCCCGTCTTGCAAAAATCTTGTCCGATCTGCGCCTGACCCGCTGGGCTACCATTACCGCCGCATTTTGTTTGTGCCTGGTGGTATTCTTTTACGCGCAAGCGCTGTTCGGCCGTACCGCCGCGCTATTCGCGGAACTACTCTTCGTGATGGATCCGAACATCGTCGCCCATGGCTCCCTTTCCACCACTGACCTATTCGTCGCCCTGGGCGCAGTGTTGTCCTTGTACTGTCTGCGCCGCTTCCTCCTGTCGCCCAACGTGAAAAACACAGCGCTGACGGCCTTCACATTCGCTCTGGCGCAGCTTACTAAGTTTACGGCCCTCTACTTCTACGCCGTCTTGGCGCTGATTCTCGTCGTGGTGAAGTTATATGCGCGACACGGCCGCGGCAAACGTTACGATCTTCCGTGGAGCCGGATTACCGCCCTGCTGACGCTCAGCATGGTCTGTTTTCTGGTCGTGGTGAATGCCGCATTCCTGTTTGACAGGTCCTTCACGCCCCTCGCCGGGTACAAGTTCAGAACGCCATTTTTTTGGAAGCTGCAACAGGTCCCGGTCTTGCGGGCGGTACCGCTTCCGCTCCCCTATGCTTACGTCCAGGGATTCGACTGGATGAACTGGGACAACTCCACCGCTACGGCCTTTGGCAACATCGCTCTGCTGAACCAAGTCCGAGGACCCAGCCTTCCACGCACCGATGGCTTCCCGGCCTATTATCTGTTTGCATACCTTTTCAAAGAACCGATTGGCATGCAGATCGTCTTGATCCTGTCTTTGGTCTGGATATTCCGCAACCGCGGCCCGGCAGACCTCCTCTCGGGCGAAGGACTATTATTGGTGTGCGCGATCGTGATCCTAACTCCGTTCTCTTTTTTGAGTAGGACGCAAATTGGAATTCGCCACGTACTTCCGGTGCTGGTGATTTTCGCGATTCTGTCCGGCGCGGCGTTTCACGATTGGATGACCTTCTCACTGCGCCGCAAACTGCTGCTGATTGGATGTCTCCTTTATGCGGGTGTCTCGGTGGGCAGCTATTTCCCACACATGATCCCGTATTTCAACGAGATTGTGACCGATCGCAGACAGGCATACCGTTTCCTTGCCGACAGCAATTTGGACTGGGGGCAAGCCGCTTGGGAGGTTCAACGCTTTCTGAAGAGAAATCCCGACGTCGTTCTGAACCCGCCACAGCGCGTAGTCGGCCGCGTCCTGATGAGCGGCAATTTGGTGGCCGGCGTCTGGCCGCGCGATGCCGACAACTTCGTCAGGGTCGAGGGGCTCCGGCCGGTTGCACAGGTCGGCTACGCTTATTTTCTATTTGTAGTCCCGCCACGGCTGCAGGCGGCGGGCGCGTCGATGCGGGCGCTGGGCGGGACCGGCACGGGCGCCGTGCTCGATCCGCTACAGCCCGCGGCTAGCACGCCCGGGCCTGCACATGGACTGAGGCGCTAGGGACGTCGTCTAAAACAACGGCCAACGCTCCCTGAATCGGGGGAGATGTGTGTACACCGCCTATGGCGCCTTGCGCCGCAAAACAGCGTTGGAAGGTAAATGGTATACTAGCGCCACGATATGAGTCAGGACGCTTCGGGAAGCGCTCCGAAGACAAGCTTCCGCTTCGCAACCACACTCTATTTTCTGCACTTGCTGGCGCCGGTGGCGATTGCCGGCGTTTGCGCAGTTTTGTGGTATCGACGGCACTCCAATCGAGGAGCGGCCTTCGGTCTCCTGCTCGGCGCTCTTTGGATTGCAGTGGCCTTGGTGTCATGGTTGGCTAGTTCCGATCGAAACGCCTTCCTCAAGCGACTGCGCATTCCGCTCGTGGCATTCTGCGCAATCCTCGGATTGCTGGCCGGCGCGGAATTCATCCTTCGCCTCTTTCCCCAGGAACTATACCGTCGTCGTCCGGGGACCACGGTTGTGTTTGAGACTGACGAACAGGTGAAACCCGGGATTCGCACGGGCAAGAAATTCTTTCGTGTGAACAACGTGGGACTGCGCGGCCCGGATTGGCATCCACACGACAACAGTTACAAGGTCGTCGTGACG
>CAYOOS010000160.1:4013-6933 GCA_964405585.1 uncultured Acidobacteriaceae bacterium
CCAAGAGGCCGGATCCGAGTACCTGGACGATTCTCAAGACTTGGGTCACCTTCTGATGGCAGACTTCAATGCCCAGTCCAAGGGAACTCTGTGGGCCGCGTCCGTTGCTATCGGTCACAACACTCGCGACCACCTCACGATCTTAGACACTCTGCCTGTTTTTCGCAGAGTGCAAATGCTGGTCTTCCTGATTGGAACGGCCGATCTGCAAGACACCCTCTCTCGCGAAGGCGCCACCACGGACGGAGCTCTCGAAGCTTCGGCAAGGAACTATCTGAACTGGCTCAGGACGCCAAGTAACACGCTCGCCCGCTTGGCGCTGTACAATTTTCTGGCGTCCGCGATCATTCCCAAACTGCCCCCCAAAAAAGGATGGAATTACGACGAGTTCCTGGTGAAGCAAAGGAAGCTCCGGCAGCAATCGCGAATTCTGCCGTTGCCCGATCTTCAGGCAGGGATCTCGGAGT
Source organism: uncultured Acidobacteriaceae bacterium (assembly GCA_964405585.1). Classification (GTDB taxonomy): domain Bacteria; phylum Acidobacteriota; class Terriglobia; order Acidiferrales; family UBA7541; genus Acidiferrum. The sequence continues at coordinate 4,481 of CAYOOS010000160.1, forward strand.
ACCGGAAGGGCATTCTGGCCCTGAGTGTCGAGTGCCGAAAACTCGACCTGCGATGCCTCTTCCTCACCGAGCCGACCATGTGGCGGGACAATCTGAACCAGAGGGAACAGGAGTTGGTGTGGATGGGTGCGATCGGCCGCACTGAGTCACCTAGGGGTTACGCGTCGATTGGTGACCTCGCTCAAGCCATGAGTCAATATAACCAGACGTTGCTGGATACCTGCTCCGGCCAAGGACTGGAATGTTACGATTTGGCCGCGCATGTTCCCAAAGACACCTCGGCCATGTTCGACGACTGCCACTTCAACGAGGGTGGCGCCCGCCTGGTAGCCAGCCTCCTGTCGAGCTATCTCGCGTCCCATCCCCCGGCCCTCTCCGCCGCCCCTCGCTAACCAGCATAAAGAGGGCGAGGGTATACTGGTTTGAAGCCGCGCCTGGCCGAAAAACTCCCGCGCAGTTTAAGGGCCTTGAACTCGTGCGCGGGAGGACCTCTCGTGCGGTTTTGAGAGGGTTGTTGAAGAACGGGCTCGATTGAACGCCAGTACTGCGTCAAGTATGCCAATGGATCGATTGGAAACGGACGCGCGTCCACCTGTGTGGATGCGCTTGATTGCCTCCCTGTGGACGTGGTTCGCGATTGCCGCGGTCTGCGCGGGAATCCAGGCGTTTGAGCATCGGTTTGACGTAACTCTGGACGGCGTGACTTATCTGGATATGGCCTTGGCCGCCGTGCGGAACGGTCCCGGAAACCTCATCAACGCCATGTGGACCCCGCTCTACCCAGGCTTTATTGCGGTTTGGTTCTGGCTCCTCCACCCTTCCTCCGCCATGGAAGCGCCAGTTGCTCATTTTTGCGGTTGGCTTTTGTTTTGTGCCGTGGCCGCTGCCTTTTTGCTTTTTATCCGTGCGTGGACAAAACTCGCATGGAACAGCGGTGAAGATGGTATTTCGCGAACCGTTGAGTCGCTCTTCTACTTCTCGGTTTTCCTCCGGATCTTCATGGAGCCGGAGTTTTCGGCGACCTTTCCCGATCTGGCGCTAGCTCCCTGTGTGTTTCTAGCCGCATTCTGTTGTGTAAAGGCCGCATCCGGCGCTTCCAGCCGTTACTACGTCCTGCTCGGTCTGGCTTTGGCGGCAGCTTACTATAGTAAGCCGTCCGGCTTCGTCGCCGCGGTGGCCTTGTTTGCGATCCTGTTCCTCCGCCCTCCGGCCAATAACGCTCGCGCGAAGATTGGTTTGGCGTTGCTGGTCTTCCTGACTGCCAGCCTGCCGCTCGTCATGGCTGTCAGCAAAGCAGCCGGTGAGCTCACCACGAGCGTATCGGGGAAGCTCAATTACCTATGGCACGTGAACGCCTTTTATAAGTACTACGGCTGGACCGGTCAACAACCGGCGGAACATGGGACCCCTGTGCACCCTCCCCGTGTCATCTCGAAAGAACCCCTCGTCCTCGAATTTGGGGGTCCCGTGGGCGGTACGTACCCGCTGTGGTATGACCCATCTTATTGGTTCGCGGGCGTCCGCGTTCATTACAACATCGGCCAGGAGGTTGCGGCCGTTCGGCGCAATCTCCGCGATTATTACAATACCGGGCGCCATGGCATGATCTGGGCGGGCGCCTTCGCGCTTGCGTTTCTGGGGGGACTTCGCAGCTTGAAAGGATTCTTGGGATCCTCCTATTTGTGGATCCTTGTATGGCCGGTGTCTACATTTATGCTTTTTTCTGCGGTGCACCTGGAGCCCCGTTATATGGCCCCGTTCGTGCCACTTCTCGCAGTGGGAATCTACTCACCGCTGGTACGCCGGTTGGGATCGGCTGCCAACAGCGCTTTGCTTACGATGTCGCTTGTCATGATGTTCTCCGTCGCCGCCGAGTCTGCAGGGTCGGCTCGAAACATTTGGGTGCAAGGCGCGCACTACCGCTCCCGCGATCAACTAATCGCAGATAAGCTGATCGCGTTGGGAGTCGAGCGCGGGGATCGAATCGCCACGGTCGGCAATACGTTTAATGTTTACTGGGCTCACATCGCAGGAGTGCGGGTTGTTGCCCAGGCGCCCGATCCGGACGAATTCCGGAAAATGGATGAGGGACGGCAGCTCGAACTCCTGGAGCGGCTCAGAAGCTTGCAAGTCAAAGCGCTCGTGGCGCCCGCCGGACCGGAGGACTTGGCGCGCGACTGGCAGGAGTTGCCGTCTAAGGGCGGTGAGTTATATCGGGTGTTGGTGCTCCGCTGAGTCGGACAACCAAGTTGCCCGCCAACCTCCAGTTCGTTTTTCTCCGATGAAGCAGGCTGAGTTTGCGGCTTCAGCAGAACAAAGCTTCGCTACCACCGATGCACACCCATGTCGCGACAAAGTCGGGGCGGGTTGCTACGGATTCGTCAGCCCGGTTTGCACCGTGAAGAATGTGGCCGGGTGGCTTTGATTGTTGTAGCTCGTCGTTACATAGCTGG
>CAYOOS010000160.1:7033-8854 GCA_964405585.1 uncultured Acidobacteriaceae bacterium
CCACCTTCTGAGTGCAGGTGTTGGACACCCTGCCTCCATTTGGGGACGTGGCGAAATCCGCGAATGTGCCGGAGATCAGAGCCGGGAAGTTGGTCTGCGCGCTCGGCGCCTGATTAGCCGCAACCGTGAAAGTGCCCTCGTAGAGATAGCCGTTCGGCCAAGGCGTGGGACCAGGAACGACTCCGGTGCCGCTCAAACCCACCGAGAGCGTGCTGCTGCCCGTGAGCGTGACCGCCGCCGCGCGCGCGTTCCCCGCTGTCGGAGTGAAGGTCACGCTGACCATGCAAACACCGCTCGCCGCTAGTGTCGCCGGACTAATGGGACAGTTATTAGTCTGCGCAAAATCGCCTGCATTCGCGCCCGTAACAGCTATACCCGTGATAGTGTCAGCACTCGATCCGTTGTTGGTAACGGTGATAGTCTGAGCGGAGCTTTGTACGCCCAGTGCCTGGCTGCCGAAACTGAGGGACGGCGGCGCAGCGCCCAGCGCCGCACTTGTGCTAAGAAGTTGGAATGACGAGGCGCAGGTCCCGGAGATACCGATCAAGTTGAAGCACGCGTTGGGGGCCGAGACATGACCATAAGAGCCGTCCCAGGCGTCTCCAACGGGAGCATCGTTGATGTCCCAGTAAACCGGATTGCCGCTGGCGCTAACGCCGGATGAGAGAGTAAGGTAATAAGTTCCAGCCGGAAGACTAATGTTGGAAATCGCAAAACTGACTGTGTCTACGTCGAACCCATCCGGATTAGTAAAGTTGAAAACTGTCGTTGCACCCGACACTCCAGAACCCAAGGAAACATCGTAGGCGGAAGTCCCCAGAGACCAGGAAATTCCTCTAACAGAATCCCCGTGATTTACCCAGGCGCCGATTACGGCCTCGCCTATCGTACCGGCGGCGGTAAGTGTAAAAGAGTTGGAAACCGAGAATCCTTGGCTCACCTGAAAGGCGCTGATTAGCCCGCTAATCGGAAAGTTGGAGTAAAGTTGCTGGCCTTGTGCTGCCGATATGACCAGAAGCATTCCGATTAAAGCAAACAGAATGCGCATCCGACCTTTCATTTGCAGCCTCCGGCTCGCGGGCCCCTCAACCCAGGGAAAGGATACCCGATATCGTACTTCAACAGCCGCATGCTTGCAAGGATTTTTCTAGGTACTCGGAGGTATCGAAGCAATTTGTTGCCTTCAGTACTCCCTTGCCTTAGTACCTCCGCGCTCTGGTACCCAGTGTTTGTTGCGATTTTGCTCGACACAGCCCGCATTCTGTGCCATTATCTGAGATAAATTCTCAGGGAGGGGATCGTGTCGGCCACATTCACGATCAACGTAAACGGTCAGAATCAAACCGTTACTGTTAACAATCCCGCGATGCCGTTGCTGTGGGTTCTGAGGGATCTCTTGAACCTGACGGGAACCAAATACGGGTGCGGCATGAACATTTGCGGAGCGTGCACGGTCATCGCGAACAACCAGGCGATCCGGTCGTGCATCACCGAGATCCAGTCGGTAGCGGGACAGAATATTATCACCATCGAGGGTCTGTCTCCGTCTGCGAGCCATCCTGCGCAACTGGCGTGGGTCAATTTTCAGGTTCCACAATGTGGGTACTGCCAGTCGGGTCAGTTGATGTCCACAGCGGCGTCGATGCTGGCGGGGAATCATGGCGCAGCCATCGCGGCGCAGGTTCATAACGTCTGCATCTGCGGAACCTATTCGCGAATACAACAAGCGATATCCACTCTGTGAGTAAAGGGAGTGTATGCGTAAGAGCACAGAAGCCTCCAAAAAGGAATGGGAGGAGGCGCAGCATGTTTCCCGCCGGA
>CAYOOS010000161.1:0-8846 GCA_964405585.1 uncultured Acidobacteriaceae bacterium
ACGATCGACCACCACGACGCCGATCGAAGAATTGGTGAGAAACGCGCCGAGCCGTGGAGTTGGAGGTGACCCAGTTCGCGAAGCCCTTACTATCGGAGAGTTTGAGAAGAATCGAACGAAGCATGGACACCCTGATTATGCCCGTAGTTTCGGGACGAGGCTAGTGGCTAGCTAGGCCTTGTGCTCTTCGAGGAACTTTTCGGCGTCAATGGCGGCCATGCAACCGGAGCCGGCCGCGGTAACGGCCTGGCGGTAGCGATGGTCCTGAACGTCACCGGCAACAAAAACGCCCGGGATGCTGGTCAGGCTGCCGTGTCGGGGAATGAGGTAGCCGTTTCCATCCATTTCGAGCTTGCCGCGGAAGACCGCGGAGTTGGGAATATGGCCGATAGCGACGAATACGCCATCCAGTGCGATGTCGCGCTTCTCTCCGGATTGTGTGTGGTGGAGGCGTACGCCGCTCACGAGTCCCGCGGGCGAGAAGATCTCCTCGACGATATAGGGAGTGACGAACTCGATTTTGTCGTTGGCCCTGGCGCGATCAATCATAATTTTGGAAGCGCGGAATTCATTGCGGCGGTGAATCAGGTAGACCTTGCTGGCATAGCGCGAAAGAAAGTTGGACTCTTCCATGGCGGAATCGCCGCCACCCACGACTGCGATGGGCTTGCCGCGGAAGAAATAGCCGTCGCAGGTGGCGCAGGTGGAGAGGCCGCGGCCGATGAGTTCCTTCTCACCCTTGAGCTCGAGGAGACGCGCGGAAGCGCCGGCGGCAACAATGAGTGATTGCGCTTCGTAAACATCATTCCCCACTTTGATTTTGAACGGACGGTTGGTGAGATCCACTTCGTTCACCGTGCCCGCCTTGAATTGCGCGCCGAATTTCTGCGCTTGTTTGCGCATATTCTCGATCAATTCGGGCCCCAGAATGCCTTCAGGAAAGCCGGGATAATTTTCGACGTGAGTGGTCAGGGAAAGCTGCCCACCGGGTTCGTGTCCATCCAGAACAAGAGGGCTCAGATTGGCGCGCGCGGCGTAAATCGCCGCAGTCAGACCGGCACAACCACTTCCGATGATTACGACCTTGTGCATGCGAATGGCTCCGGAAATTAGATTCGAAACGGGGACCCGGCGGTACAGAACGAACGATGATTGTAACATCCTGGTCCAAAGAGAGAAGTGCAGGCCTGGAAAGTGTGCGGGGAGAGATGATTGACAGTGATTAAGGGCGGGCGTAGGTTTCGATTAAGGTCAATTCTGTCCCAAAAAGACAAGTCCCAGGGGGCCCATGATGGAGAGACATATTGCGGTGTACAGCTATTGGCTAGGAATCGTGTGCACGGTGCTGACGGTAATCCTTCGCGCGCTGGCGGCGTTCGGCATATGGCCCGACTTTGTACCCGCCGACGGCGCATCCATCTCGTATTACACGTTTCTGCGCGGCGCCATTCTGCTGTTCCTCTTGTGCATTGCCTCGAGGCAGATCGGCGAGTGGCGTACCGGAAAGTCCTGAAACAAACTGACGCTGCGAAATCTCCCGCTCATTCCTTCCCGCTCCGACAAAATGCAGCCAATTTGGCAAGGCTCCGAACATATATACCAATGGACTGCCGGCTGGGCATTTATCTACAGTGAAAGCCGAAGGCCCCAGATAATGAGGAGGAATTTCCATGGATGCGCGCTATCCCGTCGGGAACTTTGAATTGCCAAAGGAAGTAACTCCGGCGCTGCGTCAGGCGGCGATCGAGGAGCTGGCCGGCGCACCGGCGAAGATGCGGGCGGCTGTTGCCGGACTTAATGAGAAGCAACTGAATACTCCGTATCGCGAAGGCGGCTGGACGGTACGCCAGGTGGTGCACCATCTGGTGGATAGCCACATGAACGCGTATATACGGCTGCGTTTCGCGCTGACGGAGAATCAGCCCACGATCAAACCATATAACGAGAACAATTGGGCCCACCTGGAGGATGCCCAGAACGCGCCGGTGGAAGTTTCACTGAAACTTCTGGAACCGCTGCACGAACGCTGGGTGCGGCTGCTGCGCTCAATGAAAACGGAACAATTTGCGCGGACTCTGGTACACCCGGATCATGGAGTAAGGAACGTGGATTGGCTGCTATTTCTGTATTCCTGGCATGGCCGGCATCACACCGCGCACATCACGGAACTGCGTAAACAGAAAGGCTGGTAAATCGCGGCTGTCGCAAGAACATGGGCGGGGTTTACTTCGCAGGTAGCGAAATTTATACTGCAGCCATAGCAGAAACGCCGGCTCGTTGGATTGCGTGCTGTTAAACCGCGCGTGAGCCGTTGCATCCTTATGTTGCTTCCGCTCATTCCATGAGGCCCCGCTGATGGCGCGCATGCCAGGATTTTCTTCGTGTGCTTCCCTGCTCTGCCTGCTTGTGGCTGGCCTCCACACGCCTTTGATTGCCCAGGCCCAGAATCCGCCAAGCCCCCTCGTGACCCAAGCAATAGACGAAACGAAACGAGTGACGCTACAGGGGACAGTCCACCCGCTGGCGCGCGCAAGCTTCGACCAAGGCGCCGTGGCCGATTCGTTCGCGGCCGATCGCATGTTGTTGATGTTCAACCGCCCGCCGGAGCGCGAGGCAGCTCTGCGCCAATTCCTGGCGGACGTGCATAGGCCTGGGTCGGCGGCGTTTCACAAATGGCTGACGCCAGCGCAATTCGGCGAGCTTTTCGGTCCGGCCGATTCCGACATTCAGGCTGCCAGGAGCTGGCTGTTGTCCCATGGCTTCCGCGTCGCAGCAGTAGCGCTGAGCAAGAGGGTTATTGAGTTCTCCGGAACAGCGGCAAACGTGCGGGAGGCTTTTCATTCCGAGATTCATCAGTACAACATCAGCGACGAAATCCACTACGCCAATGCCGTGGAGCTGACGATTCCGGAAGCGATCGCGCCAATCGTGCGCGGAGTCTCTCCGATTAACAATTTCCGGCTCAGGCCCTTGATTCGAGCAGTGGGGCCAGCCTCCTATTCTCACGCAACGGGCAAGGCGACACCCCTGTTCACAAATCCTGGGGGGAGCACGGACTTTTACGCGATTGGTCCAGAAGATTTCGCGACGCAATACGATATAGCTCCGCTGTACGCGGCGGGAGTCACCGGCTCCGGACAAACGATTGGGATTATCGGGGAGTCGAACATAGATTTGACGGTGGTCAACGCCTACCGCGAACTTTTTGGGCTTGCCAGCAATCCAACGCAAGTGGTGATTGATGGCGGTGATCCGGGAATAGGGCCACTGCCGGATTCGGATATCGAAGCGTATCTGGATGTGGAACTGAGCGGCGCGGTGGCGCCGAACGCCACGGTGAATCTGTACATCTCCGATGGCAGCTGGGTAACGGATCCCATGGAATTAGCAACGCTCCGGGCCATCGAGGATAACCAGGCTTCCGTTATCAGCGTGAGCTTCGCCAATTGCGAAGCCGTACTCAATCCGGAGGGAAACCAGATGTGGTCCGGGCTGTGGGAGCAGGCGGCGGCGCAAGGCCAGACGGTTTTCGTTGCTTCCGGCGACAGTGGTAGCGCAGGTTGTGATTCTGATGGGGCGCAGGCCGCGACGCAGGGGTTGGGGGTAAACGGCATTGGCTCCACGCCATGGAACGTGGCAGTGGGTGGAACAGATTTTTATTACGCGAATTACGCCTCCGGGCCATCCAGCGCCGCGCCCTTCTGGAACCAGAGCAACGATGCAAGCAATGGTTCATTGATAGCCACGCTCCCGGAGCAGCCATGGGACGCGCCTTTTGGGTTGAACATCATCAATAACACCGGGTCCATCCTCGGCGGCGGGGGAGGAGCCAGCAGTTGCGTGGAGTCCACGACAGACGGTTCAGGGAACGTGGTGTGTCTGGCGGGATATGCAAAGCCAATGTGGCAGACGGCTCCGGGAGTGCCGAACGATGGGGTGCGCGATGTGCCGGATGTGGCGCTTTATGCTTCGGCCGGATCGAATTTGAGCGGGTATGCCATCTGCATGGGGAGCGAGGATTGCGTGGCAACAGCGGGCCGTCCGGCGCCGGTCTTGCTCGTCGGAGGGACGTCAGCATCTTCGCCGGGGATGGCCGGGATCATGGCGCTGGTGAACCAAAAATTTGGGCGACAGGGGCAAGCCAACTTCACTTTTTACGCGCTGGCGCGGCAGCAGCCGGCAGTTTTTCACGACGTGACCATGGGTACGAACAATGTGCCCTGCGTTCAGAGCACTCCCAACTGCTCGCTAGATGCGAATGGCGATGGTTTTTATTCCCTGCAGGAGTACGCCGCGGGCCCCGGTTATGACCTGGCGAGTGGTCTGGGTTCTGTTGACGCGAACGCATTGGTCACCAATTGGGAGAAGATCTCGTTTGCGTCAACCACGACCACGCTGTCGCTTTCGCAGACATCCATTGTTCATGGAACTCCCGTTACGTTTACGGCGAACGTCGCGGGGGCATCCGGCTCTGGCACCCCATCGGGCGACATCGCCATCAGCACCACAAGCAGTCTTCCGTTGCAACGGAACGAAGCGCTTCCGCTCTCGAATGGAACGGCGAGTGGGGCAGTGGGTTTCTTTCCCGGAGGAACCTATCAAGTGAGCGCCGCATACGGCGGGGACGGCGTGTTCGGGCCAAGCACATCTGCTCCCGTTAGTCTCACGGTAACTCCGGAAGCGAGTTCGATCTGGTTTGTCGCAAATGGACCCAACGGCGTCGTGATCAACAATGGCGGGCAAGGAAGCTACGGTGAAGGATGGGTTTTTTCAGGTGAACCGTATGGCACGAACGGCGAGGGACTCTACGGCCTCGCCACGGGCACAGTGACGTTTACAGACGGCACCAGCGTACGACAGGTGCCTATCAACAGTCAGGGGGTTGCGGGATATACTCCCGGCAGTTTGTCGGTGGGCACTCATGCAATTTCGCTGAGTTACGCCGGGGATGCGAGCTATCAGGCGTCGACCGCGGGTCCTTTCACGTTCACCATCGCGAAAGGAAAACCCAGCATTCTGTTCCCCTCCATCGAATCGAGTGTGCCGGTCGGCGGGAACCTCCTGGTGGAGGTTGCGGTTGGTACGGGATTGGGTGTGCCACCCAGCGGAAACGTGAACATCACGCTTGGAACAACTACGCTGACCGCACCGCTCGTTTCATCCGACTTTGCAGGGGGGTACCCTTGGGCTGTTGCCACGGCTACATTCATGAACCTGCAGAGCGCAGGATCGCTGGGTCTAAGCGTTAACTATGCGGGAGATGGCAATTGGACACCGGCCATGTCCACGTATCCGAATCCAATCGTCGTGGCAGCTTCGGCGCGGTCGGCTTCGAGCATCGCGCTTTCTGTGGCTCCGTCGAGTATCAGCCGATTGCAGAGCGCCAACTTTACAGCCACGGTGCAGAGTGCTTCTGGGACTGCGCCGGCGCCCACAGGAACAGTGGTGTTCTATGTGAACGGTCAGGGCTTGCCGGGCAACCTGGTGCAGACCGGGGCGACGACGGCGGTGGCGAGTCCATCGGGTCCCGTGCCCGCGCTGTCCTTATCGAATGGAAGCAATCAAGTGGTGGCGGTTTACAGCGGGGATTCGGTTTACAACCCTTCGACGAGCGCGCCTGGCAGCGTGAACGTGAATCTTGGAACCTTCTCACTCGCGTTGGGTTCAGCCCGCGTTGTGATACCCTCCGGGCAATCCGGCAATGCCATTTTGAATGTGAACGGTATTGATGGATTTAATCTGCCGATCCCATTGGCGTGTGTGCCGTCCAGCGCGAGTATAAGATGCAGCGTGAATCCCGCGACGCCCACGGTCAGCGGGCTTACCACGGCGACACTGACAATCAATGCTTACACGTTTACGCAGAGTGCGAATCTCCCTGCGCCGATGGAGCGATTGCGGAGGCTGCCCGCCGGAGGTATCGCTGTGCTGGCGGTAGCCTTTGTTCTGGCACTTTACAGGGCGTCGCGGCGCGCGCGGGTCCGATGGCAGTGGGCGGTTGGCTGCTGCGTCTTCGCGGCCTTGCTGATCATCGCGGGTTGTGGCGGAGGCGGCAGCACGATTGCACCACCACCTCCGCCAATAAAGGTTCCTGCGCCCGCCGGGACCTACGGCGTGCTGGTAAGCGCCACGGCGAACGGCACTGTTTATAACGCCAAGCTGATCGTCGTGGTGGAGTAGCCGAAGAACGCGGGCGTCGTGTACGATGGTTGAGTTCACTTTGGAAAAGGAGAACCGATGGCGCGAGCGGCAGGAACGTACGCAATTTTCGAGACATCACAGGGCAATATAGTTTGCCGGCTGTTTGACAAGGAAGCTCCCAAGACGGTGGAGAATTTCATCGGACTGGCCGAGGGCACGAAAGAATTCGTGAACGCCACAACGAGGAAAAAAGAGAAGCGCAATTACTACGACGGCCTGGTGTTTCACCGCGTGATTCCGCAATTCATGATTCAGGGCGGATGCCCACAAGGGGATGGCCGGGGAGGGCCGGGGTACACGTTCCAGGACGAGTTCCATCCATCGTTGCGGCATTCCAAGGCGGGCAAGCTGTCCATGGCAAATGCGGGCCCGGGGACTAATGGAAGCCAGTTCTTCATTACGGTCGCGCCCACGCCGCATCTGGATAACCGGCACACGATATTTGGCGAAGTGGTGGAAGGACAGGACGTCGCGGACAAGATCTCGAATGTTGCGAGGGATGGAAGCGATCGCCCGCGCGTGCCAGTAGTCATACAGAAATTGCGAATCGAACGCATACCGTAGGACAGCCATGATGTCACCCACGCGATTGTCCCAACTGATGGTGGAACTCGTGTTCCTGCTGCTGGGGGCGCTGGTGGTGTGGCTGGGGTTGCAGGAGCGAATTAACGTCGATCCCCGCAGCATTCCCTGGCTGATTGTCAGCGTCGCGCTGCTTGCCTGGGGATTGCTGGCGTTTGCGAGACCGGGGCAATGGTGGGCACGGTGGCAGAAATGGAACCGCGGGCTTTCGCTGGTGCTGCTGGGTGCACTGATGCTTGCGGTGACGCGAGTGCCGTATCTGTGGGTAGGAAAATTGTTGACGGCAGCGGGGCTCGTGCTGATTGTCCGCGGTGTGCTGGGCTCTATCCTGATTTTGCGTCAAACAAAGTAGTTCTTCCGTTATAATGCGTGGCCAGTGAAGTCCTCTTTCGAATCCGGGAATCCGCCCGAGGAAACGAATTGCGGCGATTGTTAATTCGATAAGGAGAAGAACTGTGTTCAAAGAATTCAAAGAATTCGCTATGCGCGGAAGCGTGCTGGACTTGGCGGTTGGCGTGATTATTGGCGCGGCGTTCGGCAAGATCGTAGCGTCGCTGGTGGATGATGTGCTGATGCCACCGCTGGGCAGGTTGATCGGGCATGTGGATTTTTCCAACCTGTATATAAGCCTGAGCGACAAGCACTTTGAGACGCTTGCGGAGGCCAAAAAGGCAGGGATTCCCACACTCAACTACGGCAACTTCATCAACACGATTATCAATTTCCTGATCGTGGCGTTTGCGATATTCGTGGTGGTGCGCATGGTCAACCGGTGGATGCCGAAGCCTGTGCCGCCTCCGCCGCCGGTTACGACGAAGGATTGTCCGCAGTGCGCGATGCCGATTCCGGTGGCGGCGAAGAAGTGCGGGCATTGCACGAGCGCGGTGTAGGGATTTAGCGGATACGCTTTGTCTAGCTGGGGTGCAGTGTGTTGGACCCCCAGCCAAGAGCACCCAAGAACCGACCTAAAGGTCGGCCACTACAAAAACTCACCCAAAAGCACAGTCAGGAGTGACTGTGCCACAGGCTATTCGGACGAGGGCTTTTTTTTCAGGTTGGCTTCGAGGTGGGCGCGGAGGCGGTTGAGGACTTCTTCTTCACGGCCTTCGTCCAATTCCTTCTGAACCTCCTCGAGAGCGAAGTGGACCACGTCGTGGTGGTGGAATTCCAGCGGAGCGATGGCTTCGCTGAAGCGCAGCCACAAACGGTGTAGCAGATTCACTTCATTGGCGGTGAGGTTCGGTGCGTGCGGACCGAGAACCTTATAGACCTTGTCGCCATTGGCATAATGGATTTCGAGGTTGAACTGCGGCTTGGGATCGCCGAGTTTTTCCCAGGCATCGCCAATCTGCCGGGCCTGCTCTTCGGTTGATTCCTTGGGTGAATGGCCGAGGACAATGGTGCTGGACTGCAGTGAACTGGCGGCGCGGAGGATGCCGTCCCACAGATTACTGGCGGCCACCACCGCGAGGCGAATCGTCTTACCCCGTTTTTCAGCGATGGAAAGGGCTTGCGAGAACAACTGCTGCTCAATGCTGCCAAAGAGTTGCTCGGCTTCGAGATCATATTCGCCGGAAGCTGAACGGCGCAACAAGCGCACGTGCAGGACGACAACGTCGCGGCGGCCGGGCTTCACGCGCTCCAGCACATTGCCGAGGTGGTAGAGCGAATGGATGTTGCTGACGGGCACCAGGATGTTGCCCGCGCGCGCGCCGACGGATTCCGGGGTGATCTCACTTTCCATGGCGAGGTGGAACTGGTCCATCTCGACGTGCGCCGCGCTGCCGCGCGCGTGACGCGTGTATCTTTCCGAAGCCGTGAAGACGATGAAGAGAAAAATGGAGAAGGTGACACCGGCGACGGTGGCTTCGGGCTTGGTGAAGAGGTTCACGACCGCGATGCACAGAAGAGTGAGGGTGATTAAACTGAGTCCTACCGGGATTTCCAGGCCGAAGATGCGGAAGTTCAGTGGCACGCGGTATTCGCGGTCGCCAGGGTGCGTGTAGCGGAGAACGAGAACCGCCAGGCCCACCAGTACCCCTGAAACAGTGGCAGCGACGAGT
>CAYOOS010000162.1:0-8834 GCA_964405585.1 uncultured Acidobacteriaceae bacterium
GAACTGCTCCTCTCCAGTCAGCGAGCACTACCTGCGCAACTGGAAAAGTTAGGCTATTGCTTCCTCTATCCTGACTTGGCCGCAGCTCTGGCTTGCCTGTTTTCTTGAAGGACGAACTTACTTCACCACGTTCATGGTCACCGTAATGGTCAGAACTCTTCCGCTAAGGGGGTCGGCGGCTTGCGTGGTTTGAATTGTTTGTCCGTCGCGCAGCGTCAAGGTGAGTTCGGTTTTGAATTGCCCAATAACGGGCTCTTTGAACTGTCCGGTGTACGTGTTAACTGCCGATTCGGCCTGTTTTTCCGTGGGAACGGACACTCCGCCTTCTACCCAGGAACGTTCGAGGTTCAGGGCTATGTCGAACCGCCCCTCGTCGGCGGCGAATCCTCGAGCATCGATGTTGGTTCCGACATCGATGTACTGGAATTGGATCGTACCTTTGTCAGTCCCCGTGGCGACTGGGACGCGGCTGCCTATACGGACCTTTGTCAACGGGGAACTGGGCCCCGGCTCAGCTTTGATGTAAAACGTGTACGGCAAATTCGCCAATTTCTTCTCACCCTCCTGTTCAGCAAAAGTCACCTGGACTTTGAGAGTGGTCGCGGGCGTCCGGTTGTCGGGCTTCGGTTTTTCCTGAGCCGGGGCGCCGAGAGCAACAACTGTAAGTGCTAAGAGTGCTACCAATGCGAAGCGTGCTTTTTTCATGCTTTCCTCCAAAAATATTCGATGTCTCTCGCTTGCTCAAACCATGCGCGCAGCTGGCCTCCCACGCTATTCCCTTGGCGTTCCCTCCAAAGGTCTCAGTTGCAGGCTGTCGATCTGCAACAAGGCGATCTGGACTGGAACTTCCTCAGGCGCGGGGGCGGGCTGTGTTAGCGCCAATGCTACTTCCTGTTCTTCGGGAATCTCCGCGACAAACCTGGCAAAGGCTTGGCGTTCTTCCGGAAGAACAATGACTTCGGGGATGGTCTCAGAAGCAACCAAAGGGGAAGCCACGGAACTTGCACGCCTGTGTTTCTGGTTTGACGATGCAATCACTGGCATCCGGGATGTTCTTGCGGAGGGCAATGAATTACTGGTGCTTAGGGAGACTACCGTTCCAGCTTCTGGAGATTTGAGATGATTTTCCAGCCGGTGCCGGACATAACCGACACTCACGGCCAGGAATGCAACTGTCGTAACGACGGCAAAGCTCCAATGAGAAAACCACCCGCTGCCTGCAACCGATTCTTGGCTCAACCGGGTCCGAACACGAGGGAGCAATGAGGGAGGTACCGCCTGGTTCACCATGACGCTCAAGCCAGCATCCGCGGAGCGAAACAGCCTGGCCTGCGCCTCATGGAAATCCACACAGACCCGGCATGTCTGCTGGTGGTCGGACACTTCCAGCGGGATTTGAGTTGAACCAGTTGCAAGTAACTCGAGGACGCTTTCTTTGCACTGTTTGCAATTCATCGCAGCTTCTCCGCTAATTGTTTCCGGGCAAAGAACAGCCGTGACTTCACCGTGCCCACGGGAATGCCCAGCATCGTGGAAACCTCTTCAAGGGTGTAGCCCTGCATCGCCGCTAGAAGCAGGACCAGCCGCGATTTCTCTGGCAATTGCTCCATGGCGCATTCCAAGCGAATCTGGAATTCACTGGAAGCGGCAAGAGCTTCGGCGGTTGGCGGGGAGATCCGCAGTTCCGGCATCGCCCACTGAGTTTCGCGTTTCTCTCGCCGTTTAGCGGAGCGACGGCGGTCCAGCGCCATGCGAAACGTGATGCGCACCAGCCAGGCGCGAAGCTTATGCGGATCGCGCAGACGGTGAAAACTGCGGAAGGCTTTCAGTAGCGCTTCTTGCGCGACATCTTCCGCGTCGGCAGAATTCCGCAGGACACCCTGTGCAATCCGATAGGCCAGCGGGCCGCACTCGGTGAGCCGGTCTTCAAACTCGGCGCGGGCTCCGGCGCGTTCCAGTTCACGCGTGGTGGCCACTTCGATGGATTGTCCGGGCTGAACCAGAACAAGCTCCTGCATGCTTCCCCTGTGGCGGGATTGCCATCCCCGCTCTGCCTTATATGAACTAGACGTCACACCCTGCCTTCCGGTTCATCCGCAAATGCGGGTGCACAGTCAGATATTCAACATCCGTAGGAGGTCTTCCAGCCGGGAATCATCCACGAGGAGGCACAGTTCTTGCGCTTCCGGGGCCGTGGCCGGCACTTCGCCCTCGTCGAAGGCTTGGAACAGCCGCATCTTGGCCACCGCGTACTCCTCGCTGCTGGTCAGCGCGCGGCCATTCGCCTGCGCCCAGGCTTCCAGTGCCGCTTGCAGGACCACAATGCGCAACAAAAACGTCGTTTTGCGGTCGGCGGAGACAGCGTAAATGAATTCGCCTGCGGGACCGCCCTCGTGCGTGATGCGGTTGACTTCGTAGAAACAATATTGGTAGACGTAGCCGCTCGTAGCCGAATAGCTCTTTACTCGCCGAACTGCGTCAGGCCGCACCATGGGCGAATTATTAAAGGGGCTTAGGGGAAAGTCAATGAAGGCGCGAGACGATTCCCAGTTTGGGATTTTGACTCTCTCCTGCATTTCAGTTCGGCACTGGCGCGTGCTTCTTGACGCTGCATTCCTATTGCTCGTTAGAGCTCTACCGATCCCGTCGGGGTTTACAAGTACATCGTTCCAATGGTGTTAGCAGGCGTCACGGAGCGAGTTCGCGGAAGACGCGAGAAACGCAGCGCCGCCCAATTTCGCTGGCACTTCGCCTGCTTTTGCATAAATCATGCGGCCCCTTCCGCAAACCCGAAAGGCGAGAAATCCCATGGAGAACCCGGCCCAATGAAAATTGCATTTCCTGTGCGCCGGCTTGTCCTGGCCAGTGCTCTCCTCGCGATGGGTGCGTGGACTCTGAGCTGCGGTGGGGGAGGCGCAGGCTCCGTAACGCCCCCGCCGCCCCCACCTCCCTCCATTCAGGTCGTCATAACTCCCAACTCCGGAACTGTGTTGCTCGGTGAAACACTCACGTTCACGGCCACCGTCTCCAACTCCACGGACACCAGCGTGATCTGGAGCGTCAACGGGATCACCGGAGGCTCAACTCAAGCCGGCACGATTTCCGCCGATGGACTCTATATGGCGCCTGCAGATCTCCCCCAGGGAGGGACGGTGCAAGTGACGGCCATAAGCCACGCCGATTCGTCAAAGTTCTCGACCGCCAGCGTCACCATTTCCAGTGATATCTCAGTCTCGATTTCACCGGGGACGGCAAACGTCGAGCTGGGCGCCGTGCAAACTTTTCACGCCGCCATTGCCAGCAATGGCAAACCCGATCCCACAATTCACTGGAACTTGTCGGGTACCGCGTGCCCAAACGCCTGCGGCACCGTTGATGTGAACGGAAATTACACTGCGCCGCAAATTCTGCCGGGCAATGCGAGCGTCACGCTGACGGCGACAAGCGCCGCCGATCCCTCGAGGCAAAATTCAGCAGGACTTTTGATCACCAGCAAGTTCACATTGCAACTCAGCGCGCCCGCGTCTCTACAACCCGGAGTGACGGCCGCACTGGTCGCCACCATGACTCCGGTGCCTGGCTCGAATCCCAGCAGCTCTTTATCGTGGTCGCTTTCGGGCACCGGGTGCAGCGGCAGCGCCTGCGGAATCCTGACGGTCACCACCACGCAGTCGGCTGGCGGAACAGCGGTCGCCAATACGGCGAACTACACCGCGCCCATCACGGTTCCGCAACCCGATACTGTGAATGTAACCGTAACCCCACAAGCCGACCCCACGAAAAAGCAGCAAGCCAATATCACCATCGCGCAGGGCGCCAGCGTCGCCATTTCGCCAGCGACGGCCACGCTTGCCGGCAATAATCGCATCACTCTCACCGCTTCTCTGAACGGCACCGCGAGCAATGTCTTGAATTGGAGCGTCAGCGGTGTGTCCGGCGGAAACACCTCGCTGGGACAGATTTGTGTCGTCGGATCGAGTCCCTGCCAAAGCCTTTCCAGCGGCACCGCTACGCAGGCTGACTACCTGGCACCGGGCGCGATTCCCGCGCCGAATCCCGTGTCCGTCAGTGTAAGCAGCGCCAGCAATCCCAGCCTTACGGCCTCCGCGCAAATCACCGTGATCAACCACGTGCTTGTCAGTGTGCAGCCGAACAATGTGACGCTGCCTCCCCTGGGCGTACAAGGATTCACCGCCTCGGTACTCGGCACGGACGATCAGAGCGTCGTGTGGCAAATTCAGGGCACGGGCTGCACTCCAAACAGCTTGTGCGGAGCAATTTCACTGGCAGGCACCTATACAGCGCCCGCCGTCGCGCCCACACCCAACACACTAACGGTCGTAGCTATCAGCGAGGACAATGACACGCAATCGGCGACTGCCACCGTCACCATTTCCAGCGGTCCGAACATTCTGTCGCTGCATCCAGCGAGCGTCTATGCCGGCGGGACGGATGGCTTCACCGTGCTCGTGGAAGGCAGTGGCTTTGTCCCATCCCAGCCGGGCCCTGGCTCGGTTCTGCAGATTGCCGGCACCGCGCGAGTCACCATGTGTGACAGCGCGAATTCCTGCTCCGCGCCGGTGACCAGCACGGATGTAGCGCTGGCCGGAAATCTCAGCGTGCAAGTTGTGAATCCCGACACGAGCGCGTCAAACGTCGTGGAACTCGTGGTCGTGACGCCCGGTAGTGGTGAAGGCGTTATAGCGCTGACCAGCACTTCCCCCGCCGCGACTGGCAAGGACATCACTGTCGTCGAACCAACCTCGGCTGGGCTGGACAGCTCGGAAAGTAACCTGGATCTCGAAGTGGCTGCCATCGGCACGTTCACCACTTCCTCGAATACCTGCACGCTTGCGGGAAATCCGATCCCCCTGGTGCGGCCTTCTTCTGGCACCGCATCCGCCGATATCTGCCTTTTCTCGGAAGCGGGTTTCGACACCAGCATGAGTTACACGGTTTCTGGCCCGGGGGACGTGGCGGTCATCGCCAAACAGCCTGCCGGACTCGGCATCATTCACCTCACATTGCAGATTCCGGCGACCGCCGAGCCCGGCGCGCGAAGCCTATTTATTCAGAATGCCAACCTGGATCTCACCGCCGCTACCGGCGCTTTGGAGGTCCAATGATCCGGGGACAGCGCCGCCGCTTTTCGTGGCTCCTCATCTTGTTGGGTTTCTTCCTGATTTCCATGACTGCTCGCGCCACGACGCTGGTGCGGCTACGTTTTCCGGATCTTGTTCATTACGCTTCGGCCATCGCGCGGGTACGCTGCGTCGGCGCCGACATCCGGGTCGAAAACGGTGAGATCTTCACGGACACGCGATTTCACGTGCTCGAAACCGAAAAAGGGCGTCTTCCGGCGCAGATCGTCGTCCGCCAGCCGGGCGGGACATACCAACACCTGCATTCGCACGTGGAAGGCTCCCCGGAATTCCGAATCGGCGAAGAACTCTACCTTTTTCTCTGGGGGCACCCTGGCCGGCAGTTCTATGTGCTGGGCTGGTCGCAGGGCACGTTTCGCCTGCGCCGCGATGCGCTTTCCGGCAAGGAAACCGTCACACAGGATTCCGCCGAAATTCCCGTCTTCGATCCTGAAGCGAAAGCGTTCACAAAGATGGGTGTAAAGAACCTCCGACTGGATGTTTTCCAGGAGCGTCTTCGCCGCGAAGTACTGCGCGCCCTGCCCTAGAACGCATTCGCGGTGAACGAATTGCTCTCTCGGCGAGTTGGGTAGCGTGACAGAAACTGATGAAACGGACAAGCCAAAGGAAAGGCACAAGCGAACCATGAGAGAGATCACGCGAAAACTCAAAGCCATCTCTATCGCCACGCTCTTCGCGCTTTGGTCCGTAGTCGCCGCGCACAGCTACGCTCTTAACGAAGTTGTGCCCGATGTCCGGCAACCCGCCAACACCTCGGGAGGCTCGGCCTGCCCCGTTCACGCGCATCAACTCACCAGCGCGGGTGGCCTCTCCTTTCGCTGGAGCACGGTGCTTGGAAGCAATCCCACAACCATCTTGACGCAGGACCAAACCCCCACCGGCAGCCTCAACGAAATCGCGCAGGTCATACAACAGTCACTCGCAGTGTGGACGAACGTGACCGGCACGACCCTGACTCCCGCTTCCCTGACCCCGCTGACGACGGTCTCCGTTGCGAATGCCTGCGGTACCGATGGCATCAACTCCATCTGCTTTGACCAGCCGGACATGGCCTTCACTCCCGGCGTCCTGGCCTTTACCCGCGTCGTCACTGCCGACACTATCGGAATTCAGCTTGGCAATGGTCCCGCCTCCACGGAACTTGGCCAAATTCTCGATGCGGACATCTACTTCAATCCCAGTGACTCGCTGACTTCGTTCGCCACTCCCTTGGCGTTGAGCGCAAATCCGGGCTCCTACGACTTGGAATCAATCCTCACTCACGAACTCGGCCATGCCCTGGGCTTCAGTCATTCAGCCGTTTGGAGCGCCATGATGTTTCCGTTTGCACCGGCGCCCGGCACGTTTTCCGGGCAAAGGCCCACCACGCAACAGCCGGACGCGCCCCTTGCGGACGACGATCGCACCGGTTTGCGCGTTCTATACCACGATCCGAATGACACTCTCTATGTGGGCTCAATTCAAGGCCACATCCTCCCCGCGAATCCGATCTCGTTGCCGTCGGCGCCTCCCGGCGTCACTGGAGTATTTGGCGCGCACGTTGTGGCGCTGAATGCCACCAGTGGGGCGGTGATCGCAGGGACAATGGGAGGTTGGAGCTGCACGGCACCCGGCCCGGTGCAGTTTGACGGTAACTACGAGATTGACCAGCTGGCGATTGGCCAGAGCTATATGATCTACGTGGAGCCTCTCGATGGGGCGGTCGCGCCAGCCGACGTGAGCGATGCCCTCGTTTCGCTTTGCCGCAATTCCTCAACTGATCCGGGCTGGCCACCTCTGCAAGGATGCGTGGTGCCGCCCGCAGATACCTCTTTTACCACGGCAGTTCGCCCGTCCCCATAAGCAGCCGGAAAAATCCGCTGTCAAGATTCCCAGCCGCATCCTATATTCTGAGTTGTTTGGAATTTTGCGTGGCCCTACGCCGGTACCATCCAGCCGCCCCCAAACACCAGTCCCGGCCCCAAAGATGCCATGAAGATTGGCTTGCGCTGATCGGCGAGCTGCTTGGAAGAGTGCTGCAGCGCTGCATGAAGCGCGGCGCCGCAGGTGGAAGCTCCCAAATTCCCGCTGGTGGCGGCGATCGGTGGGAATGCGCTCGCTGGCACTTTCAGCTGTTTCGCCAGCAGCGTGACCAACCGCGGATTGGGCTGGTGCGTGGCAAACGCGCCAGCTTCCTTCCGGGAAAGTCCGCTGCGCCGTTCAACTTCGTGAAGGACTTTCACCATGCGGTTCACGGCCGCTCGAGAGAGCGCTTCTCCATCGAATTTCACGTTAAGGCGGGTACCGCCAGTATCGCTCACAGAAATCGCTTCAGCGTACTGTGAGGCACACCCAAAAAAGAACTCCCCCAACCGGTATGCGGAACGATTCGTCTCCGGCTTTGCGCTCGTCAGCATGAACGCGCTCGCTCCGTCGCCGAATAGTCCTCCAAACTCTCCCGCGGCACGGCCCGGACGTAACGCTCGGCTGTGTACATCTCCGCTTGCCACCAGCACGCGCGTGCCCCGGCCAGAGACCAGCAACGCCTGGGCCACGGCCAGAGCTTGCACGATTGCCAGGCAACCGCTCCCGACATCAAGCACGCTGCACGCCTCTGGCATCCCGAGCCTTGCATGCAAAATCGCGGAGAGCGAGGGATAAGCGTGGTGTGTTTCACTGGCCGCCACGATCCAGTCAACGCCCTGCCCTTTCTCCTTGCCGCTTGGCAAAAGGGGCGCAGCTGCTTGTGCGCCCAATGTGCCCTCATTCTCGTCTTTCGTTGCATATGCAAGAGAAATGATCCCGGCGCGATGGCGCAGTTTGCCCGCGGGCATACCAAAGGCGTGATCCACCTGTTCGGAAGGAACCACGCGCGAGCCAAAAGCGCTGTTGGATCCGACGATGAAGACTTTCGATGATGTCAAAGCCGGGGCCCCTCACGTCTCTCAGCGGGCGCAGAACTTTGCAGCAAAGGCTGAGGCAGTAACGTCAAACGGTCAGAATTCTATCATCCGGCAGACGCGCGGCAATTTCCAGTGTAGATCGCGAATTCAAACGGGGCCACTTTCCTTCAGAAATACTCGATGGCCTCCGGGGAAGTCCGAAAAGCATATTGTTCCGCCTGCAAACGCATGGCGTCTTCCAGCGCAGCTTCACGGCCTTGCGCGAAGAGTGAATCGCTGGTGACATCGGCGAAACCATGCAACTGCAGAAGGCGATCCTCGGCATCGCGGTGCGTTTCGACGGCTCCGCCTCGCCTCAGGTGCAGGGGAAGCGCCCCTCTTTGCACCAGCGCGGGACAAATGAGCAAAAATCTATGGCAGTGCAGCGGGTCTTCCTCCGCGCACAGAATCGCGGTGTTAGCTTCGCGGGCCATGGCGCGATCCACGGCTTCCAGAAAATCAGGCGCGCGGCGGCGCGCGGCGTAATCCACCAGGCCATTTGGCAGGTAGAAGCGTGGATCCAAAGGGCGTCCGCCGAGCTGCTCGCCGAAGAATTCATAGCGAATTTTGGCCTTGGAGAGTTGCGCCTCCAGCGGCTCGCGGTTGAATTGCGGAAATCGGAAGCTCCCCGGCCGGCTGCGCACATCGCAAAGCACCCCGATTTCATGGCGAAGAAGCGTGCCCAGCACGTCGGAGATCTCTAGGTTGGAGTGCCCCAGGGTGAACAGTTTCCATTGCTTGGCAGGAGGTG
>CAYOOS010000163.1:0-8729 GCA_964405585.1 uncultured Acidobacteriaceae bacterium
CGGGAGACGTCGTTTTGCGCGCACGCTATCCAGCAGCAGGACCTGTTCATCGTCGCGGATACATGGACCGATGAGAGGTTCCGTGAAAATCCACTGGTGGTGGACGACCCGCACATCCGGTTCTATGCGGGTGCGCCGCTGATCAATGAAGAGGGCTTTGCCCTGGGGACATTGTGCGTGGTGGACCGGCAGCCGCGGGAGTTGGACGAGGCACAAAAGGAAGCGCTGAAATCACTGAGCCGGTTGGCTCTGGGACAAATGGAATTGCGGCAGAACCTGCAATTGTTGAAAGAAGCGCTGAACGACCGGACGCGGGAAGAACACGCGCGGGAGTTGGAATTGAAACGGCTGGAGGAAAAGCTGGTGCGGGTGTTGGGATTGAAATTGTAAGAGTGACACCTTACGCGATTAAAGAAGCAAAGAAGAAGAGCCCTGCTTTTGGACAGGGCTCTTTTTGTTTTTGGGGTTTAGGTTTTGCCTAGATGGGGTCCAGCGTGCTGGACCCCTACGCGGGTTGATTGTTAGGCGTGAGCGTGGTTGGCGCAGCAATCGCTAGAACTGCCGCAGCAGTTCTTGGCGTTTTTGGAGTTGCACGCGGTGGCATCTTTGCCGCAGCAGGACTTGGCATCACCAGAACCGCAGCACGATTTTCCGTCTTTCGCGCAGAGTTTGGCGTCCATACCCTTGCAGCAGTCCATGGAGGCCTTGGCGTCTTTGGAGTCTTTGCCGCAGCAGGCCATAGCCTTGGCATCTTTTCCTTTGCAGCAAGCCATGTCGGACTGGCTGGCGGCGGCAGGCTTGTTCTTGTCCGTTTGCGCTTTATGATCACAGCAGCAACAATCGGATTTTACAGCGGCCTTGGCGGGGTCCTGCGTAGTAGCGGGAGCCTGCGAAGTTGGCGCGGATTGCTGGGCAGCCAGAGGCAGCCAGGCTGCGAGCGTAATCATCAGAAGTACAGCTAAAATTCGGAATTTCATTCTTTCACCTCAAAGTTTGAATTTGAAAAGAACAGTGGGATGCACGTCCCACGCGGGCACAGCGATAGGAAGGACAATTGAAACGGGGAATGGATCTCAGAGGCGAAGAACGGCGCTCGAGACGGAGTCCGGTAAAGACGAAGAAAGCGAAGCCGCAAGAACAGGGTGAGTGAAAGGCAGAGCATCTGGCGAAAAACTGGCGGCAGTAGTCAGGGCGAATTTTACGATCTGTGGCTTCGTGGCGACTGGAACCACTGCAGGTTCTCTTGAGGTGCCGGAGATGGAGCAGCAATCGCGATTACGTGATTTATGAATGGGGCAAATAGGGGAGACTGAGGGCTGGGCTTCCGCCGCACTTACACCCTCGGGAGGGCAGCAGTCGCGATGCGAAGGGGAAGGTTCAGGCTTATGGGCAGGTGAAGCTCCTGCCGGCACCCCAACTGCTGCCCGAGAGTTCATGCCAGTACACGCTAAAAGTGGCTGGTTGACGGATACTGCCCAGCCTAGAAGCGCTACGATCAAAACCACTCCTAGGGATCGCCTGGCCATTACGGGTAAGATTGTGGGGGAAGAGGGAAAGAGGGGCTGTGACAGGCGTCACGCCCAATTGTGATTGTGGAAAAAAGAACGGGATCGGCTCGAAATACTCGTGGGATGTGGCCTAAACAGATGAAAACACTGAGAATCGCGGGTTTTGTGATAGTGGTTCTGGCGCTGGCGCCAGGCCACTTGCGCGGGCAAGTACGTAAGACCTGCGAGGGTGGCATCACACTGAAATTGAACGCGGGAGTAGCTGCGCAAGGGAGTCTTTTGGTTGCGGAAGTTGTGGGGACGAAGCCGCTGATTGGATTTGCAGGAGACTGGGATGGGCGGGTGATTCCGCTGTGGGGCGAAGGAGAGAGTAGCGGAATCCTGCACGGGCTGATTGGCGTGGATCTGGAAAAGGCGCCGGGACGCTATGAGTGGAAGGTGTCTTGGAAGAATGCAGCGGGCGAGGAAAAGTCCTGCAGCGCGGTTGTGACCGTACAGACAGGCAAATTTCCAACCGAGCGATTGAAGGTGGAGAAGCAGTTTGTTCAGCCGGACCCAGAGCAAGAGAAACGCGCGGAAGAAGATCAGAAAAAGATGCGCGCGATATTTGAGACGGTGACGCCGGAGCGCTATTGGGACGGGAAGTTCCTGATGCCATTGAAGGGCGTGACGACGGGGGGAAACTTCGGACGGCGCAGGATATTGAATGGCGAGGCGCGGTCACCTCATGCGGGAGTGGATTTTCCGGCGCTGGCAGGCACGCCGGTGTTCGCGACGCAGGCGGGGAAAGTTGTACTTGCGGAGGAACTTTATTATTCAGGGAACACCGTAGTGATTGATCACGGCTACGGAATTTACACGTTGTACGCGCACCTGTCGGCGATTGAATCGAAACCTGGGCAGATGGTGAAGGCAGGAGAAGAGATCGGGAAAGTCGGGGCGACGGGAAGAGTGACCGGGCCACATCTGCACTGGGGTTTGACGGTGGAACGGGCGCGGGTGAATGCGCTGCAGATTGTGCAGCGAGAGCCCTAGACGCGGGGCTTCCTACTTCAAATAAGTACGCACAATTTCGATGAGATCCTGAGCCGCTTCAGTGGAGGATTTGTTCTTGCGCGGCATATGATTGAGGATGTGGTCCTCCATCAACTCTCCCATCAGGGCATTCAGGGAGCCGCGAGCGGCGGCCAGACGCTGGAGGATGTCGGCGCAATGAGCGTCGTCCTCGATGGCGCGGAGAGCGGATTCCAACTGGCCAATTAATTTCTTGGTGCGGGAGACGAGGTCGAGTTTTTCGCTGTTCAGGTGTGACATTTTGGTTGACTACCCTAGGGGGGTATGGTATCAAGAAAAAGTGGCCCTTTGCAAGCACGTTACAGTTCGTTCACAAAATCAACAGCCATCCTAAGGCATCCTCTTTGTACTGCCAATGGGAAAACGTGCGGCGGGGAGAAGACGCGAGGCTTGTGGCCATTTGGATCGACCGGGAGATGCGAGCGTTCGAGGCTGAATTTGTGTGCAGACCGAAAAGCGACGAAAGAGTTAAAGGAGAGAGAGAAGTGATCGGCCATCGGCCGCTAAATGTGCAGGGGATTGAGATGGGAGATATCCGCACGGAGGAAGCGCAGCAGCAATGAGGAAGCGAAAGACCAACAAGTTTATTAGCGCGCGCGGAATGCGGTTTCTGCCGGGACTGCTGGCGATGTGCCTGCTGTGGATGAGTTGCGGGCAGATGGCGCGTGCGCAAGAGAATCCGCCCGCGGGGGGAACCACAGCCACAACGGCGGATCCATCGGTGGCGCCCTATGACGACCCACTTACGACGATGTTTCCTCACGCGGAATGGGACCGGCTATGGCTATCGGGGCAGGTGAATATCATTTCGCAGTGGCACCCGGCCTTTCATTCACCGTATCAAGGGAAAAACAGTTTCACGCCGGAAGCGCAGGATGCATCATCGCGCGTTTTGACGCTCTTCACCGGATGGCGCGCGACAAACTCGACGGAGTTCCTGTGCGACGTGCAGGAGACGGGTGGACACGGGCTAAGCGAAGCGCTAGGCGTGGCGGGCTTCTTTAACCTGGACGTAGTGCGCAATCCGCTGCTGAGCAAGGCGCCGTACGTAGCGCGGTTGATGTGGCACCAGGTAATTCCCCTGGGCAAGAAAAAGGTGATAGCGGAGCGCGGCCCATTTTCACTATTTCGAGAATTGCCGGAGAGACGGTTGGAAGTGCGCTTCGGCAAGTTCAGCATGGTGGATTTCTTCGACATGAATTCCTACGGAACGGATTCGAATCTGCAGTTCATGAATTGGGCGGTGGACAACAACGGGGCGTACGACTACGCGGCAGACACGCGGGGATTCACCTTTGGAGCGTTGGTGGAATATCACGACCGCAACTGGGTGCTGCGATTTGCGGAAGGGCTGATGCCGAAAGTGGCGAACGGTATTCACCTGGACGCAGACTTGAGCCGGGCGCGCGCGGAAAATGTTGAACTGGAGTTACACGGACGAGTGATCGGGAAAAAGCAAGGAACACTGCGGGCGCTCACTTATGTGAACCATGCGAATATGGGCGATTACGAGGAAGCCGTCAGCAATTGGCTGGCGGATCAGGGCACGCCGCAAGCGACGCCCGCGCCGGAAATTACCGCGCACCCGTTGCAAACCACGATCAAGTACGGTTTTGGATTGAACTTCGAGCAGCCACTGACCGATTGGATTGGCGTATTCGGGCGGTGGGGCTGGAACGAAGGGCAGCACGAATCGTACGCGTATACGGAAGTGGATCAAACGTGGCAGATCGGCGTGGGAGGGAATGGAGGGCGCTGGGGCCGGCGGAATGACCATGTGGGACTGGTGTTCGTGAGCGACGGAATCAGCAAGGCGCACGCGACCTATCTGGCAGACGGTGGTGACGGGTTTCTGCTGGGCGATGGAAAACTGAACTATGGGCGGGAAAATATTCTGGAAAGTTATTACACGGTGCATCTGTGGCGAGGAGTTTTTCCGGCGGTAGGGCTGCAGTATGCGGTGAATCCGGGATACAACCGTGATCGCGGGCCGGTGATTGTGCCGACGCTGCGGCTGCACGTGGATTTCTAGGGGTTGGTGAACGGCAGAAAAAATTCAGTGTGTTTGCGCGGCTTGCGCCTGGGATTCGGCGATGCGGGCGCGGGTGCTGCGGACGATGGTGGCGAAACGGCGGGTAAGTTCGCGGATGCGATCAGGCTTGTGGAGAAGCATGGATTCGCGCGGGATAAGTTCCTTGCCGACGCTGAGGGCGGAAGCCCCGGCGAGAAGATAGTAAGCGGCATTCTGCTGGGTGACGCCGCCGCCGGCAATCAGCGGAATTTCGGGGAAGGGACGGCGCAGGGCGCGGATGTAATTGTCGCCACCGACGAGGGACGCCGGGAAAATCTTGACGAAATCGGAGCCGGCTTTCCAGGCCTCGAGAACCTCCGTGGGCGTCATGGCGCCCGCCATCATAATGATATTGGGGAGTCCCGCGACGAAGTTCACTGTGCGGATATCGAGCGCGGGGCTGCTGATAAATTGAACGCCAGCGTCAATGCAACGGCGGGCGGTATCCACGTCCAGAACCGTGCCCGCGCCAAGAATCACACTTGGAGCACTTTTCACCAGGTCCTTGATGACATCGAGGGCGCCGGGGACGGTCATGGTCAGTTCGATGATGGGAATGCCGCCGTGGGAGACCTCTTCGACGGCGAAGCGCGCATCCTCGGCGGAAGCGGTGCGGATGACGGGCACCAAGCCTACTTCTTCAACGCGGGCACGCAACTCCTGCTTGTCCATGGCCGAAAATTCCTCCGAAGGCCCCTAGCCCGTGAAGGACGTGGTTGGGCCGCGAAGCCAACTTGTATCAGAGCATTATAGTGGGAGCGGGGGGAATTTCCAGTCAGGAAGCAACGGTGCGCGGCGGGAGTGGTAGACTCATCCGTGAATGGAGGAATCGATGGCTCGCAAAAAAGCAAAGAAGAGCAAAGTAACGACAAAGAGGAGCAAGGCGAAGGTAAAGAAGAGCAAACCAAACACAAAGCGCAAGAACAAGGCCAGCGCCAAGAGGAAAGTGCAGAAGACGCGCAGCGTACCCAAGCAGAAAGCACTGAAGAGGAAGGTTTCCGGGCGCGGGATCTTAACGGAAGCGACGACCTACGAAACACGCGGCCTGGGGGCCAACTCTGCCGGACAATCGGGCGATACGCAGGGACTCCCAAAGATTCCCGTGGGAGATTCGGACAGCGTGGAAGAACTGTTGGAGGAAGGGCAGGCGTTTGAAGCGGAAGTTCTGGATGGAGTGGAGAACGCAGGCGATGCCGACAGATCGGAAGTAAAAACCCGGCAAGTGCCCGAGGACGATGTTCCAGAGGAGTACCTGGAAAAGGACTGACGAACGAATGCGGTTGGGAATTATCTCGGATACTCACGGGTTGCTGCGGCCAGAAGCAGCGCGGGCGCTCAGCGGCGTGGACCTGATAGTTCATGCGGGAGATGTGGGGAGTCCGGAAGTGCTGACGAAGTTGAAGGCCCTCGCTCCGGTTTTTGCAGTTAGAGGAAACGTGGATACGGAATCGTGGGCGGCGGAATTGCCCGCGACGGCCATTGTGGATGCGGGAAAAACCAGCCTGTATGTTTTGCACAACCTGCGAGAGCTGGATTTGCGGCCAGAGGCGGCGGGGTTCGATGCGGTGATCAGCGGGCACACGCATCAGGCGGAACAGTGGGAGCGAGAGGGCGTGCTGTACTTGAATCCTGGAAGCGCGGGACCCCGGCGGTTTCATCTACCCGTCACGCTCGCGCTGGTGGATGTCGGGAGCGAGCCGTGGAAAGTGAAAATTGTGGAGTTGCTGCAAAGCTGAATGGAGTTGCGAAATGCCGTGGGTTGGGGGTGGAGCGCGGGGGATGGGGAAAATAGCGCAGAGCCGGGGGGAAGGAATCGATATGGCTCGCGCAACTTATTTATTTACTAGAGAATACGATTCGAGCGGGTTGGTAATTCGTTTGCTTCAATGACTCTAGCGTAAGCGGCGATTCTGATGTAACCGGGTAGTCTTGAGTCTTGTCCCGGGGTGTAAACCCAGAACCCATAGAACGCCGCGAACTTCCTTAGATGTCAGCGATCAGGGGCCATGAGAGTCCTTCTCATGGCCCTTGGTGTTTTATGCCAAGGGCAGCAGGGCGCTGACCACCCGTTTCAATTTGTTTGGAGCGTTGGAGTGGCAAGGAACCAGAAGGATTTGCTTGCATCCTCGAGGGTCAATACAATTTGCAGTTGATGAAGGGGCCGGATCGGGCGCGGTTTCAGAGTGCGCAAATGAATCACAGAGAAGCGATCGGAAGGCAGGAACAAGAAGGCGACCAGTCGAACGCATCTTTGCCGCTGGAGAATCTTAATTTCTTGCTGGAGGCAATACGGCAGAAGCACGATCTGCCAGCCCTGGCGGGAGCTGTGGTGACAAGTAACGGGCTCACGGGTGCCGGAGCGGTTGGAGTTCGCAAGTACGGATGCGAAGTCGCCGTCAGTTTGGAGGATCAATTTCACCTGGGCTCCGACACCAAAGCCATGACGGCCACCATGCTGGCCACGCTGGTCGAGGAGGGGAAACTCTCTTGGAACACGACGCTGGAAGATGTGTTCCCCGAACTTGGGCAGAGGATGAAGCCCGCGCACAGATCGGTCACGCTCGAACAGTTGCTTGCGCATCGCGCGGGATTTACGGATGCGAGTTGGCCACGCGGAAAAAGCTTCTTCGATATGCATGGCTTGCCGGGAACTCCGCGCGAGCAGCGTCTTGCGTACGTCGCGATGGTGTTAAGCGAAGATCCTGTATGCGAGCCGGGCGGCAAGTTCCTGTACTCGAATCGCAGTTATGTGGTGGCAGGAGCGATGGGGGAAAGAGCCGCGGATGATTCCTGGGAAAGCTCGATGCAGAAGCGGATCTTTCTGCCGCTGGGCATGCACACTGGCGGTTTCGGCGCGATGGGCAAGGCGGGGAAGATCGAGCAACCCTGGCAGCACAAGTTGCTGTGGAAGTGGCATCGACCGATTGAGCCCGGCCCGCGTGCGGATAATCCACCTGTAGTGGGTCCGGCCGGTACGGTGCATTGCTCGGTGCTCGATTGGGGCAAATTCATCGCCGCGCATCTACG
This sequence comes from uncultured Acidobacteriaceae bacterium, assembly GCA_964405585.1. Classification (GTDB taxonomy): domain Bacteria; phylum Acidobacteriota; class Terriglobia; order Acidiferrales; family UBA7541; genus Acidiferrum. Next base: position 7,681 of record CAYOOS010000163.1, read on the forward strand.
CGGTGAGCGAGGTCTGCCGGGCTTTCTCGCTCCAGAAACACTCCAGCGTTTGCACACACCACCGTTTGGTGGCGAGTACGCATTCGGCTGGCTGATCACAGAGCGGCCGTGGGCCGGTGGCCGTGCGCTGATGCATGCCGGCAGCAACACGCAAAATTTCGCCGTGGCCTGGATGGCGCCGGTGCGAGATTTTGCGGTGCTCGTCGTGAGCAACCAGGCCGGAGGCAGTACCCCTAAAGCGTGCGATGAAGCAGCCACGGCTTTAATCGTCCGCCGCAACAAGAAGAGTTAGTCTTTCTGGATAAAGCCTGTAAAATCAATAAGTTCTACAAAGGCTGACAGTGTCAGATGGCCGGCCCCCGGTGACGATGCTGTGAGTAGTGGAGCTGCTTGTTTGCGGATTTAACAGAAAACTCATGAGAAGTACTGGCGTACTGAAAGGCAAGAGAGTATTTTAGTACGGCCCAGCTATTGTACGGAATACGTGCAGCAGCGCAGACTACCCGCATAGTCAGCCGCACGAATGGCTCTTCCGAGGAAGCCCAGGTCGCTCCTAAGAACTGGAGCTAAGTGCTTTTAAGGAAGGTTAGAGGTGTCGGTTGGAGGCGGACCGTAAGAACTGAGGAGTAAGCAGGTCCCCATGGGTGTACTTCATTTTCGATACCGCGAGCGTCGACGGACTCTTCGCGTGGCCTTGTCTCTGCCGGTTGTAGTGCACGGGCAGAATGAGATGGGCGAGAAATTTTGTGTGCGTGCGACGACGCGATCCATTAACAGGCAGGGCGCGCTGATCGTAATGGATGAGCCGGTGCTATCCGGACAGGCGCTGCTGTTGGTGAATGAGAATACCAGCCGGTCGGTGGAAACGCGTGTGGTGTACGTGAAGCGAGAGCGCGACGGCAAGCTGCATGTGGGGTTGGAGTTTGAGAATGCGGATACGAATTTCTGGAAGATGACGTTCCCGATTCCAGGCGCGAGACCGCTGCGGCGCGCAGCCGGCTCAAAGGCAGCGGGCTAAGTAAGCGGCGCAGAAGAAGCGAGTTTGAAGA
>CAYOOS010000164.1:0-8660 GCA_964405585.1 uncultured Acidobacteriaceae bacterium
GATTTCATCGAAAAGCCGCTCTCCCTCGAAAAAATCACGGTTCTCGTGCGCAACGCTATCCAGCAGCGCCGCCTCCAGGAAGAAAATCTGGTTTTGCGCAGCGAACTCCATCATCGCTACCAGGTGATGGGCGAGAGCGTGCCCATGAAAGCGTTGCGCCAGCAGATCGCCGTCACCGCTCCCACCAATGGCCGCGTGCTCATTTATGGCGAGAGCGGGACCGGCAAGGAACTCGTCGCGCGCGCGCTGCACGCCGGCAGCCTGCGCAGTCGCGGGCCCTTTGTGGAAGTCAGCTGCGCCGCGATTCCCGAGGAGTTAATCGAGTCCGAACTCTTCGGCCACATCAAAGGAAGTTTTACCGGCGCCAGCGAGGACAAGATCGGTAAGTTCGAGAAAGCCGATGGCGGCACTTTGTTTCTGGACGAAGTTGGCGATATGAGCCTGCGTACGCAATCGAAAGTTCTTCGCGTCCTGGAAGAGCAGCGCATCGAGCGCATCGGCGCGAATTCGACATTCAACGTGGATGTTCGCGTCCTCGCCGCCACCAACAAAAACCTCGAAAAAGAAATCGCCAGTGGCGCTTTCCGACAAGACCTTTTCTACCGCCTCAACGTCATTCCCTTTTTTGTGCCGCCCCTGCGCGACCGCAAGGAGGATATCCCCGTTCTCGCACGCTTCTTCCTTAACGAATTCAGCGCGGAATATGGCAAGCGCACCCGTGAACTCAGCGACGGTGCCATGGAAATCCTGATGCGCTACCCGTGGCCGGGAAATGTTCGCGAACTGAAAAATCTCGTGGAGCGCCTGGTCATCGTTTGCCCGCAGGCACGCATTGAACCACATCATCTTCCGCCTGAACTTTTCCGCGGCGTGGCCGACAGCCCGCAGCAACCATACTCGACGCTGCACGAAGCCCGCAGCGCCTACGAACGCGAGTTCATCCTCCGCAAACTCCAGGAACACCGTTGGAACATGACACAAACCGCCTCCGCCCTGGGCCTCGAACGCTCCCACCTCTACCGCAAAATGAAATCCCTCGGCATAGCCGCCCCCGAGTAATCTTCTGCCTTCGAACGTCTACGGGACATGTAGCTCAGGCCTTCAGGCCTTAGGATTTTCCGTGTTTTCTCTTCTCCGAAACTTACAACTTAAAACTGAAGACTGACAACTCTCCCGGGGCGGGCAACTTTGTGCCACAATCTCATCCTTCGTAACGAGGTGCACCATGCTTACGCGCGAAGATAAATACAAAATACTGCGAGCCCTCCACGAACGCCCCGGAACCTTCGTAATCCCGAACGCGTGGGACGCGGGATCGGCAAAAATCCTTACAGCTCTTGGCTTCGAAGCGCTGGCCACGACAAGCGCGGGTTACGCCTTCGAGATTGGGCGGACTGACTCCTCGCAGGATCTGACGCGCGATGGAGTGTTGGAGAATGCAAAGTCCATCGTTGAAGCAACGGATTTGCCCGTCTCCGCTGATCTACTGGACGGCTTTGGCCCCTCACCAGAGCTTTGCGCGGAAACCGTGCGACTCGCCTCGAAGATCGGCCTGGCGGGCGGTTCCATCGAAGACTCCACTAGCGATCCCAATGAGCCCATTTACGAATTCCAACTTGCCGTCGAGCGCGTCGCGGCAGCGGCCCAGGCGGCTCACGATTATCACTTCATCCTCACCGCCAGGGCCGAAAACTTCCTCCATGGCCGCCCGAATCTCGATGACACCATTCGCCGTTTGCGAGCTTTCGACAAGGCAGGCGCCGATGTTCTCTACGCACCGGGACTCCCCAGCCTCGAAGCCATCCGCGAAGTCTGCGCCTCCGTCTCCAAGCCCGTAAATGTAGTGATGGGTTTGAAAGGTGCAACCTTCTCCGTTGAACAACTGGCCGCGGTCGGCGTGAAGCGCATCAGTGTGGGAGGTTGCTTTGCACGCGCCGCCCTCGGTGCCCTAGTGCGCGCAGCCCGTGAAGTAAAAGAAAAGGGAACATTCACGTTCGCTGCCGAAGCGCTTCCCAGTGCAGAAGCCAAAGCCTTCATGCGCAACACCCCGCGATAGTTGAACGACTCGGTAACACGAAGGTTGCCCCAGGCACGGAGTGTGTGCCTGTGTCTTGGGTCCCTATGGTTACGCCATCAACCCAACGAGCTTGAGGGTGCCTGTAGATGGTCAAGACGTTGTTCCTCTCCAGAGGGTGATAGAAAGCCTGGCTAGGAACAGCTCGATTACCGCAAGTCTTTGCCTAGGGAAGGGATACGGCGGGCTTCCATGCAGCAGGCATCTCCAAGACCCCTTCTAGGAAGGGAACAACGTGTTGAAAGATCACAGGTGCCCCATCCCTTGCGCTTTTTGCAAAGGGTGGGTTCTTACGATCCAATGCCACAATGTCTCTTCTCTTCATTTCTGTGGCACTACCGCTCTTGACTGTGTCCCAGGCATGAACTGTGTGCCGGGTCTGGGGTTCCCCGAAGCCAGACAGGTTAGAATTCCACTGTCCTAGTCTTCTTCCTTCTTCCCCTGCACTCCTCCCAACTCTTCCAACTGCGTGTGCCAACTTATTTCCCGCACCTGCATCGGGTTTTCCCGCCAGTTCGGCACAACCTTCACAAACAATCCCAGATAGATCTTCGTCCCCAGCAAACTCTCCAACTCCTTCCGCGCCTGCGTCCCAATGCGCTTCAGCATGTCGCCCTTGTGCCCGATCAGGATCTTCTTCTGCGAGTCCCGCTCCACGTGCATGGTCACTTCAATGCGCAAAATCTTCGGCGTCTCCTCAAACTTGGTCACAATGACCGCCAAAGCGTGTGGCACCTCGTGGTACGTCAAATCAATCGCCTTCTCACGGATAATCTCGCTGGCCAGGAACCGCTCCGGCTGGTCCGTAATCTGATCTTCCGGGAAAAACGGTTCGCCTTCCGGCAAGTTCTTGAAGATTTCCTCCAGCAACTCGTCGCAACCGTCTCCCCTCAACGCCGAAATCGGCATCAGCGCCGCGAACGGAAACGCTTTTGAAAACGCCTCCATCAGCGGCAACAGTTTCGGTTTAGGTATGCGGTCAATCTTGTTCAACGCCAGAATCGTCTTCCCTTCAAACCGCTTTGCCTTCTGCAGCAGCAGCGTATCCTCGTGCGGCAGCGTGTGAATGGCATCCACCATCAGCAACAGCACGTCAATCCCTTCCAGCGCCGCAGACACCTCCCGCATCATCTGCCGGTTCAGGGCCGAATCCGCTTCGTGCACTCCCGGCGTATCAATGAACACCACCTGCCCCTGCGGTTGCGTCACAATCCCCTGAATGCGGTTGCGCGTAGTCTGCGGCTTCGATGTGACAATCGCCACCTTCTGCCCCACAAACCGGTTCAGCAAGGTAGACTTCCCCGCATTCGGCCGCCCCACAATCGCCACAAATCCCGCCCGCTTCTTTCCATCTCCGGTTGTCTCTGGTTTTATTTCCACGATGACTCTTTCTCGCGCTATGTGAACGCTTGCTCTGAATGGCTCAGTTGGCCGCCGGCGAAGCCGCCGCCGGCAAATGCCGCGCCCGCAGCCGCAACACTTTTCGCTGGTTCGCCTCCACTACTTCAAATCGGAACCCTTCCAAATCGACCTTGTCACCCGTCGCGGGCACTTTTCCAGAAACGTGGCTCAACAATCCCGCAATCGTCGTTACGGTTTCGTCGGACGCTTCCCCGAAATGCACGCCGAGCAACTCTTCCACATGTGAAATGGTCATGCTGCCGCGCAACACCAGGCTGCCATCCGGCTCGCGCACCGCATCCGGCGCGGGCTGCTTCGTATCCACGCCGCTCTCACCAACAATTTCTTCTACCAGGTCTTCCACCGTAGCGATGCCCGCCACGCTGCCGTGCTCGTCAATCACCACCGCCAGCGACTGCCCCTTCTGTCGCATCTCGCGCAACAAATCCGAACCCAGCTTCGTTTCGGGCACGAACAGCGGCGACCGCGCCAGTTCCCTCACCTTGCGCTTCGGCAAATCCGTGTCGGCAACCTGCAGGAGGTCCTGGGCGTACACCACGCCGATGATATCGTCCAACGATTTCCCGTACACCGGCATCTTCGCGAACTTGGTCTCTAGATATCGCGCGTGCATCTCTTCCAACGTTGCATCCGCCTGCATCGCCACCACATCCGGCCGCGGCGTCATCACCTCCCGCACTCGCTTGTCGCTGAACTCCACCACCTGCTCGATTAAATCCGCCTGTTCCGGCTCGATGATGCCGGCTTCTTCCGCAACTTCCACCAATGCCTCAATTCCCTCTTCAGTCCGCTGTTCGTCGGTACGTTCCACTTCCTGCTCTGAAATCCGCGCCAAAGACTCCGCACCCTCCAAAAACAAGCGCACCGGCCAAGCCCCCCACATCGCCACTCGAATCGCCGGCAGAATTGGCAGCAGCCATCTTCCTGTAGTCCGGTATAGCAGCGTGTCCGGAATGAAGTGCATCAGCAGCACCACTTCCAGCGAGAGGAACACCAGAAACTGCAACCCCGCCTCCCAGCGGTTCGGCACCAGGTAAACCACGCCCCGCGTCGTCTCCAGCACCACGAATGCCAGCCAGAAATGTCCCAGTATGCGAAACGTTCGCCCGCCGCTTCGTCGGTTGATGCTCAGCTTCGGCTCGATTTCCGCCTCAAAAATGTCCAGGTGTTCGTGGACGCGCCCCGTGGTCATGCGTCCCAGTTCACGATAGATCAGCGCCAGGTAAGAGAAAATCGGCAGGCCCAGGGCCAGCACCAGCACGCTGCCAATATATGCCCACTGTAACATCTTCAGCCAATCCCCAATCGCCGCCGCAAGCGCATCTCAATGCGTTCCATTTCGCCTCGATCGGCCTCGTGATCGTATCCCAAAAGGTGCAACACTCCATGCAGGATCAGGATCTGCAATTCTTCCGGCAACCCGCGCCCTAACAAACGAGCATTGCGACGCGCCACCACCGGCGAGATCGCAACGTCACCCAAAAACCTGCCGCGCTGTTTGCCTCTCGGATTCGCGCTCAATTCAGCCGTAAGCTGGAGTTCCGCCGGAAACGACAACACATCCGTCGAGCGCTTCTTCCCGCGATATTTGGAATTCAGCCGCGCCATCTCTCCATCCCGGATCAAGCGCACCGCCACGCAGTCGCCTTGCAGACCTAACTCATCTTTTGCGCGTTGCAGGAATAATTCAAGTGGCCGCAGGTGAACGCGCACCGCGCGTTGGTGATTTTCAATCGCCGCCACGTCGCGCTTCGCCCTCGAGGTCTTGGGGTCGCGTCGGTTCAGTGTCATCCCGCTCAGCTGTCGGTTTGCCCAGTCTTCGCCGGTTCCTTGGCCGAAACCACAGCCCTTCCGTTCCCCGAGCGCTGCGGGTGCGAGCCGTCAAATTCCTCGTAAGCCCGTATGATCTGCTGCACGAGGTTGTGCCGCACCACGTCCTTCTCGCCGAATTGCACCACGCTGATCCCCGCGATGCGTCCGCAAATCTCCATCGCTTCCACAAGCCCGGATTTCTTCCCCGCAGGCAAATCAATCTGTGTAACGTCGCCGGTAATCACCGCCTTGGAATTGAATCCCAGCCGCGTCAAAAACATTTTCATCTGCTCGCTGGTAGTGTTTTGCGCCTCGTCCAGAATCACGAAGGAATCGTTCAGCGTGCGCCCGCGCATGAACGCCAGCGGCGCCACTTCGATGATGCCTTTCTCCAGAAACCGTTCCAGTTTGTCCGCGTCCAGCATGTCGTACAGCGCGTCGTACAGTGGCCGCATGTACGGATCAATCTTCTGTTGCAGCGTGCCCGGCAGGAAACCCAACCGCTCACCCGCTTCCACCGCTGGCCGCGCCAAAATGATGCGGTTCACCTGCTTCGTCAGCAGCGCGCTCACCGCCATCGCCACCGCCAGATACGTTTTCCCTGTACCGCCCGGCCCGATCCCGAACGTCATGTCGTGCGATTCGATCTCTTCCATGTACCGCTTCTGGCCGGCGGTTTTCGGCGTGACCGTCTTTTTCCCGAACGATCGCGTGCGCCCGTGCTCAAACATCCCGCGCGGCGATTCATTCGGCTCTTCCGTGGCCACGCGCATCAACGACTTCACCTCGACGCTCGAAAGCAATCGCCCGTGCCGCGTCAGGTGGTTGTACTCCTCCACGATGCGCACCGCTTGGTCCACGCTGTCCTGCTCGCCTTCCACGGTGATGCGCGTGTCGTGCAGATGCGTGCGCACCTGCAGCGAGTCCTCCAGCAGACGGATATTTTCGTCCAATGTTCCAAAGAAGGGTTCAATTTTCCCGGTAATGTGTATCGTGCGTCTCATCCACTTGGAAGGTTGCTCTGCCGTACGAAACGGGTGCCCGATGGGAGTCCCCCTGAAAATTTCCGGCTGCCACGCAGCCCGAACGCGGAGAAACTCCATTCACCGTAGCGCACCCACGCCCCCCGGTCAAGTTACACCCCTGTAACAGCCCTAAGCTGTTCCACCCGCGCGGCGGCCCACGCTGTCATCCCGACCGGAGCGGCCCGACTTTCTCTTCCGCGCCGATTTGTGGCGCGTCGGGCCGCGTAGCGGAGGGATCGTGGCACAATCGCCAAGTCCTGCCGCTTCGTCCGTTTTTCGATTTTCGAATTTCGCTTTCCGTTGTTCACCTGTCCTTCCCACCCCAAATTCCGCGCCAGGTACAGTTGCGATCTGATTACCTGTCCTCTGGTACGCCAGAGCTATGGACGCAAACTCTTCTTAAGACAAAACTCATATTGCAGCGTGGAAAACTTGGGTGGGCAATTCATGAGGGAGGGTTAAGTCCATGTTCGTTTCCGCAAAACATTTCATACTTGGTGCAGCAGCGTTATTGCTGTTGAGTCTCCCGGCAGTGGCCGCGGAGGAAACCAGCAGTGCAGCCGCCGTCGCCCCGCAGGCGCACGCGCTGATCAGTTGCCCCGGCATCAACAGTGTCCCCATGACTTCCGATGCGGAACAGTCGCTGCCGCTGCAACTCGTCGCCACGCTACAATGCGGTGGCGAAGTCGCGATCATTTCCGATAACGAAGGCTACACCGCGCTGGTGCGCTCCAGCGATGGCAAGCAAGGTTACGTCGCGCGCATGTACTTGTTCATGGGCAGCGACCCCGCCAAATCCGCCGCGCCTCTCCAACCCGTCGCGGCTACGGCGGTAAACGGCGTGGCTCGTTGGCGCGCGGACGCACCGGGTTGCGATCAATTCATGAGCCAGGGGCGCATCGTTGAATCGCTTACGGCCAATGGCGTCACCGTTCAGGTTTCGCTCCAAGACACGGGCTGGAAACTCCGCGCCTCCGTTGCCATTTCCAATCAGGGCGCCGCCAATCTGGAGGTGATGCCCTCGCTGATCACTCTGGATGAGCTGCAACCCAGCTTGCGCATTCTCCCCTCGCAGAATCCTGCGAAAATCGCCCACGCCGTGAACCATCAATCTCTCTGGACCATCGCCACCGCCCAGCCTTCCCCCAGCGCCGTGGTGTTGCGCGATAACGGCTCGGTCACCACGCAAAGTCTCGCGTATCGCCCCAACGCCGCGCCCGATTATATGGGCCAGCATTCAGCTTCGGCTTCCGCGAAGAACTCTGCCTCGCGGGAGGACACCGCCGACCCACGCACTCTCGCTCTGAAGCCCGGTGCGCTGGCGCCTCAACAGAAAACCGTCGGAGCCATCTGGTTTGCCCGCGACCCTGGCGCCCGTGAACTTTCCCTGCGCGTCCCTGTCGGAGACCTGGTGTTCGATTTCCCGCTCTCCTTCGAAGTACACAAGTAGCCCCAATCTCTCGCCCCGCCCATCCAAGTAGGGGCGCCCGCCTGTGGCGGGCGCCCCATCCAGGCAAAATCGCAAAGATTCACCACGACAAACATCCAACCTGTCATCCCGACCGGAGCGGCCCGATTTTTTCCTTCGCGCCGAATTTTGGCGCGTCGGGCCGCGAAGTGGAGGGATCGCGGCAAAATCGCCACGTATAGGCAGTCCGATTTTCGTTTTTCGAATTTCGCTTTTCGAGATTCGCTCTTGCACTCTTCTCTGCGAACTCTGCGTCCTCTGTGAGCTCTGTGTGATCTTTTTCTCTTTCTTTAATCCGCCCCCACCGCCCGATTCTTCGCCCATTCCCGAATCGCGGTAATCTCCTCCGCTCTCGTCACGCTCAGCGGTTGTGTCCCGCGCACCTCTTCCAGCAGCACATCCGTGGAAAGCTGCTGTTTGCGGTTGAACGCCGTATACAACCCCGCCACAATGGCCTGCTCAATCTCCGCCCCGGAAAATCCTTCCGTAGCCGCCGCCAGCTTGTTCACATCGAACCCCGCCGCATCGCGTCCGCGCTTCTTCAAATGCAAACTGAACAACACCGCCCGCACCGCCGCATTCGGCAAATCCACAAAGAATATTTCGTCGAACCGCCCCTTGCGCAGCATTTCTGGTGGCAGAATCGTGATGTTGTTCGAAGTCGCCGCCAGAAACACGCCGCCTTCGCGGTCCTGCATCCAGGTCAGCAAAGTCGCCAGCAGCCGCTGTGAGAGTCCCGCATCGGCATCCCCGCTCGAGCCGGCCGATGCAAACGCCTTCTCAATCTCATCGATCCACAACACCACGGGCGCAAGCTTCTGCGCCAAATCAAAGACTTCGCGGTAAGTTTTTCTGTCGG
>CAYOOS010000165.1:0-8615 GCA_964405585.1 uncultured Acidobacteriaceae bacterium
CATGTTTTAGGAATTCACTCGCCGTAAAGCGCTCGACATTTTTGAGAAATACCTGGGTCTGCTTCCCTGCTTTCTGTACCACATCCTCGAGCGCACAGGCCGCGCCTTGCTCCACCGGCGGCACGCTCTCATCCACGTCCGGGGGCATCCAACTCGAAGGAAGCGGCAGTGAGGTCGCCGCGCTGGTGGAAATGGACATTTCTTCGGCGGTCAGCGCGCTTGCCTCTGCCGAACCTCCCGCGGCCGAGGTTTTCTGCAGCTCGTCCCGCAGCTTGATGGCCTCGGTATCCGCGGGGTGCTCTTTCAAGTAGCTTTGCAGAACGGAGATCGCGCGCTCCTTCTCGCCCTTTCTCGCCAGGGCTCCCGCCATAACTGGTTGCGCAATTGCGGCTTGCTCGTGCCCCAACTCGAGCGCGCGCTCTGCCTGCTGGACTGCCTCATCGGCCGAGCCCAAGCGCAAATAGACATTCGCCAGAATTGTGTGTGCTCGCCAGGAGGACGGCTCAACCTCGACCGCCCGCGCCGCGTACGGCAGGGCCTCAGTTTCGTGATTTTCACGCAGCAAGGCGTCCGCCAGGGATAGCAGCGCGAGAAGGTGGTTCGGACTGAACTCCACGGCTTTCATCCAGTACGCCTTGGCTTGCTCCTCGTTGCCCGTCTGCCTTGCATAAACGCCGTAAAGGTATTGGACCTCTGCCTGATTTGGCGCGACCCGGTTGGCCTTATCGAGATGGCTCCGCGCATCGGCCACTTTTTGGGTGCGCAGCAGCTCCAGGACTTTCCCAATTTCCTTTTGTGCTTTGGGAGCCAGTGCCTTATACGCGGAGTATTCGGAAGCATCTTCCGCCGACAGTTGCTGAAGCTCAATGGTCACTGCCCCGACATCATCTTTGTGCGCCTCAACTCGCTTCACCGCCATCTGGTACCCGGGAGCCACCACCTGGACGGAGTATTCCATCGCAGCAATGTTCTTAAAACGGATGTGGCCCGCCTTTGCCGTTTCCTGCCGGTAAGCTTCCTTGGATAACTTAATTAATGTGACCACCGCTGCCACTTGTACCGGTTGGCCGTCTGGCCCTTTGAGGTATACGTCCAGGGCTGCTGTCTCGAACGTATGCAGGTTAATCGCATTGGAGAGGTCAATTGTATCCGGTCGGCCCGGCGAGGTTTGTGCGTAAACAACGGCACGCCAGCAGATTGTCCCGTGCATGATTACAATCACGAGAAGATATCGCAACGAGCGGAAAAACATGGCCAACTCCACTTACCGGAAAAAGGGGAACCTGAGAATGTCGGTATCATATTAACCGCCGGTGCTTATTAGTGCAAAGCAAGCCAAATCGTAAGTGCTTCCTGGGTATTAGGATCGCGCCGCTCACGGCCTGAGCTCTCCGGTGCGCCGTGAGGAAATCACGCCCACGGAGAGCCAACAGACGAGATCGAACCACCTTGAAAACTAGCACGCATCAATGCTATAGCCGTGCTATCCGGTTTGCCCTTATTCAGCGTAGCCAATCAACCGTTGCGCGGTCGCGTACCAGGGTCTAACTCCAATCAGGCAATGAGACAGTGGTACGAGCTAGGCAGCCGCTTCCCTCCTGCGGCGGGCACGCAGAAGGTGGCCGTTAAAACAGAATGAGAAGACAGCTAAGTTAGTTGGTTTCGGACCAGGCTACTTCGAGGCGGGTTAGGGATTTGTTGACGGTTTCGAGCTGATGGGAACCCTGCGGCGGTGGCACCAATGGAGTTCATGCTCGTCATCCTCATATTGAGGAATCCATTCTTAGGTATGATGTCGTCATAGGCCGAAACTTCCAAGAAAGATTGCCTCCGGAGGTGGCAGACAATCGGGACCATTTTCATCATCTGAAACCCGTATGATCCGGCGCTCGATTCCCTTCGCGGGCACCTGCCCGTCCTATTCTTCGGGCCAGTCTTCCTGTTTGTCGGAGTGTGCGCATGCTGTATCGCAGCGATTGGCCGCCGCAGGGGATTTCGTGTGCTGCTGTGGTTTGGGCTCTTCATCGGGATGGCTGGCGTGCGCAGTCTCGCCGGCGCCGCAACGACCTTTGGCCTCGCTCACGACTCGGTGTGGCCGATTCGTGTCAGCACTTTCATCGACTACTTTCTGGTCGTGCCTGGCACCTTGCTCTGGGTCGAACTCAGTATTGGCAGATTTCGGCGTTTCCTCCTATGGCTTACTGCTTCTGCCGGAGTTGCCGGTCTCTCCAGCCTGGCCTGGGAAGCGGTGACGGGCCGGCCATACAGGTTCATCGTCCTCAACAGCTTGCTCGCGATTTTCATGCTGCTCGCCTTAGCTCTGGTTGTCGCGATTCCTCGCCTCTCTCGAAAATACCTCGTCATTCAGAGCCGTGTTTTGCGGATTGTCCTGCCATTGATCGCCCTCGCTGTCTTGTTCTCTGTCGCGTCCAGGTCTCTAACTGGCGAGGCGCCTGCTTACCTCGTGCTCACCGCTCTTGTCTTGTGGATCCTCGCACTTGGATACGTGGCGGTGCAGCGAACTCTCGAGAATGAGCAGCGCCTGCTGACCATCGAGAGCGAGTTGGAAACCGCGCGCCAAATTCAATTTTCCATCCTTCCCAAGAACGTCCCTGCGCTGCCCAGGCTGCGCATCGCGGCCGGCTATTATCCCATGTCCGCGGTTGCCGGGGACTTCTATCAGTTCATCGAGATGGATGATCATCGTCTTGGAGTGCTGGTCGCCGACGTGTCCGGTCATGGCGTCCCCGCCGCGCTTATTGCATCAATGTTGAAGACGGCGGTGCAAACCATCGTGCCCTGCGCGCATTCTCCCAAAGATGTGTTGCAGGGCTTGAATCGTATGCTTTCAGGACAAGCGGCAGATCAGTTCGTCACCGCCGCATATTTGTTTATCGACACGGAAAATTACAAAGCGCGATACTCTGCCGCAGGCCATCCGCCGCTGCTCCTCTCTCGTGCGGGAAGATTGCAGCGCATCGAAAGCAACGGCCTGGTTTTCGGAGTGGCGCGCGAACCTGATTATCCCGTTCGCGACATCGAACTGTGCCCGGGTGACAGGCTGCTGCTGTACACGGATGGATTGATTGAGCCCGAAAATGCCAAGGGCGAAGCATTCGGTGACCGCAGACTTGAGCAGGTTCTTGTCGGCGAACAGATGCGCGCGCCATCTGAGTTGATGTGCAAACTGCTCGAAGAGATCCGCGCCTGGCGGCCCGCCTCGATGGCTCAGGGGGATGACATCACAATGATCATCATCGACGTGCTGTAGCCAGCCCCGTCGGGCTTCGATCGGAGATTAGCCAGAGGTTCGATTGCCTCCGGTTAGAGCACAATTTCTTTAGTGGGAATGTGGTACGTGCGCTGGGGCCACATTGCTCCTGGATTACGAGCAAACCGGACCTGGCAAAACAGGGGTGGTAAGTCGTACTCACCGGAAGCATAGGCACTCGGCTCCATTTCTCCGGTTTGCGCGTTTATCACTATGCTGAGTGTCCTTTGGCACGGCAGCCGGACAGAGAAAGTAAGAGCTCCACGACCAGGACAAGAAGGTCGGCTTTCAATCGTCAAGGGTGCCATCGGAAAGGGCGACCGAAATACTCCCAGGACTACAAGCCTTGATTTTTGAGACCAATTGACATCGAAGGCAAATGCCCACGTGGTTTCGCAATACTGTGTAGGCGCGAGTGTACTTCGCCTGGAATCGAAGGAGTTCGTCGTCTGCTTTCTTTTCGATCAAACGAGACCGACAAATCTCGGCACGACGCTCATTCCAGATCTCCAGGGCGCTCTGACATTCTTCAAGTAATCTTTGATATTCGCCACAGACCATTGTCTTGACGGAAAGTTGCGCGCTCATATTCTTCTCCCTTCATTGGCGCAGGAGCATTTTGGTCGCCAACGAAGTTAAGTCACGAGTTCCAGAGAGTTTGACACTTAGGAGGCCTTGCCAAGCATGGGTTCCAGTACGCAGAAAGGTCGTATCTCCTCCCATCCCTGCTTGTATTTTCTACACACTTCGCAGCCCAAGTTTCATCGCTTGTGTCCCAGTAAGACTGCTCTATGCGATTCGCTTTTCAGGCACTTAGTAATTTAGGAGGACTCTGGAAGGCAATTTGCGATTCTAAACGTAGGAGAAAGAATTGCGGTAAATTAATCCGCTCGACAAAAAAAAGTGGTTAGCGCGAAAATGCGGAAATGGCGCTCAAGGAGGCGCATCAAATGAGGCACACAGAGTGGTGGAAGGTCGTGGGCAAGGGACTGCTAGCTGGGGGAACGATGCGAACTCTCATATCAATTCGCTTGTTGCTTTTCGCGGTCTTATTGATGGGTCTTTCGTCTGCTTCATTTGCGCAAATCGGGATATCTGTCTCATTTGGTCCGCCCGCACTTCCGGTTTATGAGCAACCTATCTGCCCGGGGGACGGTTACCTGTGGACGCCCGGTTATTGGGCTTGGGATGGAGATGATTATTACTGGGTGCCCGGCACCTGGGTGCTGGCTCCCGAAGTCGGCTTCCTTTGGACTCCCGGATATTGGGGCTGGGGTGGCGCCGCATTCTTCTGGCACGAAGGCTATTGGGGCCCGCACGTTGGATTTTATGGCGGCATTAACTATGGATTTGGATATTGGGGTCACGGCTACGAAGGCGGCCGTTGGGACCATGATCATTTTTTCTACAACACCTATGCAAATCACGTGAACGAAACGATCATTCACAACACCTATAACACGCGAGTCGACATCTCGGAAAACCGGGTCAGCTTCAACGGCGGGAACGGCGGTATCAATGCGCGTGCGTCGAGAGAAGAGGAAAACTATGCCCGGGAACGCCACGTAGGTCCCGTTGCTGCCCAAAACCAACATGTGGAACAGGCTCGTTCCAACCCTGAGCTGCGCGCCTCTGCCAATCACGGCAAACCTCCCATCGCTGCAACGTCAAAGGCGGGTGACTTCCACGGCGGCGCTGTATCTGCCAAAGAAGCCGGGGCTCCCTATAAGGCTCCGGAACACGCAGCGAACGCAAATCGCCCACCAAGTGCAAACGAAGCTCATGCCAACAACTACAATCACGCGACCGATGTTCAGTCTCATCAGTACACGGCGACGAGCACGGGCAACGCAGCAACTGACAAAAAGTATCAACAGCAGCAGGACAAGCTAGCCGCCAAACAAAATCAGGAACACCAGAAGCTGCAGCAACAGCAGGAAAAAGAACACCAGCAAATGGCGAAGAAGAATGCCAGCGAGGCGCAAAAACAGCAAATGGAACAGCGCCACACTCAGCAAACTCAGCAGCTCGAGCAAAAGCACACTGCGCAGCAGCGGAAAATGCAAACTCAACAGCAACAGCACGCGCCGCAGAGCCATCCATCGGCGCCAAAGCACTGAGCTAAAAGCAAACAGATAGTGCTCAGGCCGACAACTTCTGATTGGTTGAGTTACCGGAAGGGTGGTCGCTAGTGCTCCACCCTTTTCCAGCATGTCCGATCAGGGACGATGTTAGAGCACGGACAGGGGGCGTAGGAGTCCTGCGCCCCCACATGAACAGAAGCAAGAGAAATGCGCCCGCCTCCGAAGGCGGCCGCAAGAAGAGAACATCAAGAAACGTATATCAGTTGGACTCGGACCAAGCTTCTTCGACGCGGGCCAGGGATTTGTGTGCGGCTTCGAGTTGATCGAAGAGGGGCGGAGAATCGGGGCCGGATTTTTCTTTTAGTTCGAGGGTTAGGGGGAGATCGGCAGCGGCGGGAGCGGTTTTTAGGATGGCCAAGGCGGCGGGCCAGGCGATGGTGCCGTCGTAGGGCGGAAGGTGCTCATCCTTTTCGCCGTGGTTATCGTGGATGTGGGAGCTGACGACTCGATCGCGGAGGGGGTCGAAGGATTTGGCGATGCGGGAGTCTTCGGGGCCTTCGGCTAAATGGGCGTGGCCGATATCGAAATTGAAGCGGACAGCGGTGAGGCGGGTTTCGTCCACAAAATTGCGGAGGTAGGTGGGATCGCCCATTTCGCTGGGCGTGTTTTCAAGGCAGATGGTGACGCCGGCATGGCGGGCGTGGAGGGTGAGATGTTCGAGGGAGCTATAGGCGGCGTCGCGTTTGCGCGGGTCGGCGGTTTCGCGAGAGCCGCCCATGTGCAGGATCATGCGGGGGAAAGGGAGATCGTCGGCGGCATCGAGGACTCGCTTGAGTTCGTCCATAGCTTCGATGCGGCGTGTGCGTTCGACTTCGCAGATGGAGAGGGGAGTGCCGCCTTCGCGATTGAGGCTGAGGTCGCGGCTGGTGGGAGCATGGAGGGAAGCGAGCTGCAGGCGGTGATCCGAGAGGGCTTGGGCGATGGTGCGAACTTCCTGGCGGGTGGCGTAGTCGAAATGGCTGCGGGTGGCGAAGATTTCGATGGCTTGAAAGCCGGCGGAGGAGATTTGTTGGAGGAGTTCGGGAGTTAGTTTCTTGGAGACGAAGAGATAGGTGGAGAGGATGCGGAGCATAAGTGGCCGGGAGTATTTTAGCGTGAAATTGGAAAACGAAGAGGGATTCCTCCACTCCGGGATGGCCAAAAGCGCCATCCCTCCGGTCGGAATGACAGTTTTGGGTGGCGGAGAATAGGGAAGGAAAGCCCAAGAGCACAGTCAGGAATGACTGTGCCACAAACCCTCTAGTAGCCGAGGGCGGAGCCGTTGTCGCGGGGATCGGCTGCACCGCAACGTTCGCCGGACTTGGGGTCGATGCCGATGGCGTTGATCAGGCCGATGTGGCCTTTGCGCTTGACAGTGTGGCCGCGTTGTTTCATCTGTTCTTCCATTTCCTGCGGGAAGAGCTGTTCCATTTGGATTTCATCGGGGAGCCACTGGTGATGGAAGCGCGGAGCGTTGATGGCGGATTGCGCATCCATGCCGAGGCGCATCCAGTTCAGGATGCTGAGCAGCGTAACGGAAATGATTGTGGGGCCGCCGGGAGAACCGGTGACAAAACTGAGCTGGCCATCGCGCAGAAGAATTGTGGGAGTCATGGAGCTGAGCGGGCGTTTGCCGGGGCCGATGGCGTTGGCTTCGGACTGGATCAGGCCGAAGAGGGCGTTGGGGACGCCGGGCTGAGTGGTGAAATCGTCCATTTCGTCGTTGAGGAGGAAACCGGCAGAAGAGGTGACGTGCGAGCCGTAACTGTCGTTGAGCGTGGTGGTGCTGGCAACGGCGTTACCGGCGGCATCCACGACGGAAAAATGCGTGGTGTGCGGACCTTCACCGAGGCTGACGATGGTGTGCGGCGCGGCGCTGGTGCTGAGCCCTTGATTGCATACGTGCGGATTGCCTGCGTGAATGAGTTTGCTGGAAGAGGCGCGCTGGGGATCGATGGTGGCGAGGAGTTCCCTGGCGTAGCAGGGATCGGTGAGGCCGGCGACGGGGACATTAGAGAAATCGGGATCGGCGAGATAGGCGGCGCGATCGGCGAAGATGCGGCGCATGACTTCGACGACGAGGTGGACGCTTTGCGGATCGTCCCAGCCTTTTAGCGGGACAGTCTGAAGCATGTTGAGAGCTTCGATGACGGCGACACCACCGGAACTGGGAGGCGGAGATGAGAGAACTTCCCAACGATGGGAATCGATGGCGTAGCTGGCGTGGAGGACATCGCGGATTTTGGGCTGGTAGTGGGCGAGGTCGTCGAGTGTGATGAGGCCGCCCGATGCGGCCATGTCCTTAGCCAACATTTGCGCAGTTTCGCCTTGATAGAACTCGGCAGGACCATTCTTGGCGATGCGTTGGAGAGTGGCGGCGAGTTCGGGCTGGCGGAGGATGTCTCCGGCGTGGAAGAGCTTGCCGTTGTTGAGGAAAATGCGAGTGCTCACGGAGAAGCGTTGGAGGTCGGGGCGCTCTTCCTGGAATTCGTGGGCGAGTTTTTCGCTGACAGGAAAACCCTGTTCGGCGAGGCGGATGGCGGGCTGCAGGATGTCGGCGAGCTTCATGGTGCCGTGCGTTTTCAGGGCGAGGGCGAGGCCTGCGACCGTGCCGGGAATGGCAACGGAGCGGTAGCCGACGGTGGAAGCCTGTTCGTCCAGCTTGCCATCGGACTTGATGTACATATCGCGGGTGGCTTTTGCAGGAGCAGTTTCGCGGTAATCGAAAAAGCTGGCTTTGCCGCTGGCGAGGCGCACGAGCATGAAGCCGCCACCACCGATGTTTCCGGCGGCGGGTTCGACGACGGCGAGAGCGAAGGCCGTGGCGACGGCGGCGTCAACGGCGTTGCCACCGCGTTTGAGGATTTCCACGCCGGCCTGGGAGGCGAGGGGTTCGTCGGTGGCCACCATGCCGTGGGAGCCGCGGACAGGTTCGCGCGGCCAGTCCTTGGGAATGTCGAAGTGTTCGCGAAACTCAGCGGCGGATTGCGCGGCGGAACGGGAAGGTACGAGAGTAAGCGAAAAAATTGTGGCGGCTAGAAAGAAGAGAGGACGGTTCATGATGAAGGGAAAACAGTAAGTGATTCTGGGGGACGGGTCAAGACGTGGGCAGGTCACGCCCGCAGGCAAGCAGCGGGAGAGAAATGATCGTGCGAGACGGCTTGTTGGTAGAACGATCTAGAATGCAACTTTGTAGATGTTGCCCTTATCGTCTTTTGCGA
>CAYOOS010000166.1:0-8607 GCA_964405585.1 uncultured Acidobacteriaceae bacterium
ATCAAAAGTTTCGAGGTAGAGATCCTGAACGCTGGCGCCATTGTTGGTGAAGCCCCAGGCAATGCGGTCGTTGTGGCCCACGACGACAAGCGGAGAGCCGGGAAGGGCGAAGCCTTTGACGTTCCATCCGGGGGCGGTGTCGTGTACTTCGTACCAGATTGGGGGCAGCGTGAGTTCCAAGTGCATGTCATTGGCCAGGAGCGGCTTGCCAGTAGCTGTATGCGCCCCGTTGACCACCCAATTGTTGCTGCCGAGCGAGCGGCGAATATCGCGCTGCGATTCGTCAAGCCAGTCCTGCACGCTGGCCGCAAGCGCAGAGGTGAGATCGGGGTGGCTGTCGAGATCGGGAGAGGCAGGGAATTCACGGCCGGCCTTCAACACATCGTCGCTATCCATCTCATCGTCATCATCGTCGTCGTCGGCATCGCTTTGCGGGACATCGCGGCCGTTTTCCTTGGCATTCGGATCGCCCACCACGAAATGGTCCAAGGCGGCATCGTCACGGTAAAGGTCCTTGGCAAGATCGAGGCCGATTTTTTCGGTGATTTTGGCGCGATCCAGCTTGCGCGGCCAGGTATACGTAAGCGTGCGATACATGTAAGCGCCAATGACCAGGGAGTCGGAGGCTTGCCAGGGCTGTGGCTTGTACTTGAGCAGGGTAAATTCCATGGGCAACTTATTGGAATGCTGCTCAATGAAACGGTTGACGCCTTGAGCGTAGGCTTCGAGGATGCGGCGGGGACTGGAGTCCATCAAACCGAGGTCGCGCTGGGCCGCGCGGCCAAAATTAAGGATGCGAAAGTCCTTGTCCGTCTTGAGCGTGACGGAGCCGAGAATTTCCGAGAGCTGGCCACGAGCGGCGCGGCGAAGCAGGTCCATCTGCCAGAGGCGATCCTGGGCCATTACATAGCCTTGCGCTTCGGCAAGATCTTCGATGGAAGAGGCGCGGATGTGAGGAACGCCCCAGTTGTCACGCTCAACGGAGACACTCGCGTGCAAACCGGGAAGCGAAGCCGAGCCCTCCAATTGAGGAAGTGGACGATAGACGAACCACCAGACGACTGCGGCGAAGGCAATAAGAATCGCGGCGAAGAACCAGAGGAATAGACGGAAGAGGGTGCGCAAGTCGAGTTCCACCTCAGAGCTGAGTGATTAAGTTTAGTGGAGGCGGGAAAGACACGCAACCTGTACAAACTGTTCGTCCATCCAGACTTTCAGTTTTTCTTGGTGCATGCTTTCCTCCAGGGTCGTCTTGTGAGAAGCTGGCGAAACCACTTTTGAGCCTACAGGTCAGGCAGATTGAGGAGAGGCATGTCCGCAATTCTTCCACCTGGCACGGCTGCACCTGAATTCACGCTGCACGTCACACCCGATCAAACACTTTCCCTGAGTGAACTCCGGGGAAGGCCTGTGATCATGGCATTTTATCCGGCGGACTGGAGTCCGGTCTGCGGCGACCAGATGGCGCTGTACAACGAAATCCTGCCTGAGTTTCAGAAGTTCAACGCGGAGTTGCTGGGCATTTCCGTGGATGGAGTGTGGTGCCACGAAGCGTTTGCCAAGGACCGGCGGCTGCACTTTCCGCTGTTAGCCGATTTCGAGCCGAAGGGAGAGGTGGCGCGAAAATACGGGGCTTACCGGGGGAAAGAGGGCGTATGCGAACGCGCGCTATTCGTCATCGACAAGAACGGAACGATCACTTGGAGCTACGTTTCGCCGGTCGCGGTAAATCCTGGAGCCGACGGCATTCTGCAGGCGCTGGAAGCTTTGCCGAAGTAGGAGGGAGAGGATGGCTGCTCTGAAAGTTGCAGTGTCGGATGCGGATCATGTGCAGGATCCGGCCAACGTGGGAATTACGCTGGTGGAATATGGGGACTACGAATGCCCGCACTGCGGGCGCGCTTATCCCATCGTGAAACGCGTGCAGAAGCATTTTGGGAAGCGCATGCGCTTTGTGTTCCGTAATTTTCCGCTGGGTGAGATGCACCCACATGCGGAGGGCGCGGCCGAAGCGGCTGAGTTTTGCGGATCGCAGGGGAAATTCTGGGAAATGCACGACTTGCTTTTCGAGAATCAGGAGCGGCTGAGCGGTCCGCTATACCTGGAACTTGCGCAAAAGATTGGCGTGGCGCCTGCGGCTCTGCGCGCTTCGCTGGAGAAACGAGAGTTCCTGCCGCGCGTGAAAGCGGATTTTACAGGTGGTGTGCGCAGCGGAGTGAACGGCACGCCCACCTTTTTCATCAATGGCCAGCGGCATGATGGCGCATTCGACTACGAGGACCTGGTCGAAGCAATCAATGCCGCTGAGCCCGCATAATAACACCGACATCGCAACACCTGGCCACGCCGTCCCCCCGGGCAGGATAGGTACTGCTACAATGCGGCTGAAGGAGCAGGCAAGAGAATGTTCCTGGTGCGGCTCATAGGCGTGTTCGTACTGGTGGCGATGAACGGATTTTTCGCCGCGGTGGAATTCTCGTTGGTGACGGTGCGGATGTCGCATGTGCGGCAACTGGTGACGAAGGGCGACGCGCGTGCGCGCATTGTCGAGCACCTGCTAGCTGATTTGCACCGGGTAGTTTCCGGGGTGCAAGTAGGGATTACATTGACCAGCCTGGCGATTGGCGCGCTTGGCGAAATGACGCTGGCGAAACTGGTGCAGCAGGTGATGCCGGTGGAAGGAAGCCTGCGCATGCTGTTGTTAGTGCATGGCGTGGCCCTGGCGATCGCCTTCCTGTTTCTAAGCGCCATCCATGTGGTGCTGGGCGAACTGGTGCCGAAGAGCATCAGCCTGGCGCGTGCCGGTCGAGTTGCGTTGATGGTGGCGCGCCCGTTCCAGTGGTTTCTTAACACATTTCGTTGGGCCATCGATCTTCTGGATGGGATTTCCGGGGCAATTGTGAAAGGGTTGGGTGTGGCCGCACCGCTGGGCCACGGAGTTGCGCATTCGACGGAAGAATTGCAGATTCAGATTCAACAAGCGCGCGAACGCGGATTGCTTGGAACGGGGGAAGAGAAGTTTATTTTGAGCGCGATTGACTTGAGCCAATTGCAGGTGCGGGAAATCATGGTGTCGCGGCCGGACATGCACACGCTGCCAGTGGAAGCGTCGCTGGAGGAAGTGATGAGGGTGTTTGCGACGACGCAGCGCTCGCGGATTCCCGTTTATCGTGGCACGGAAGATCATGTGCTGGGATTTGTGCACATCAAGGACATGATGTGGGTGCTGCTGGACCGCGAACGCCGTTTGGAAGAAAACTTGCCGTCGGCGCCGCCGTTCGATTTGCGGCAGGTGCTGCGGGAAGTGCTGATTGTGCCGGAAACGAAGCCGGTCAGCGAGTTGCTGGTGGAGTTGCGCGCGCGGCACGTGGGCATCGCAATGGTGGTGGACGAGTTTGGCAGCATCCTTGGATTGGTGACGAAGGAGGACCTGCTGGAGCAGTTGGTCGGCGAAATCCACGACGAGTTCGACGTGGTGGAGCGGCCGTTGACGCTGGCCGATGGCGCGATGGTGTTCGATGCGGCACTGAACGTGCGCGATCTGGATACGCAATATAACATCACATTGCCGGAAGACCCGGCGTACGCGACCGTTGGGGGTTTCGTGATGGACCAGCTCGGGTTCATCCCGCGCGGCGGAGAAAGCTTTGAATTTGGCGGCTACCGTTTCTCGGTGATGGAGATGGACGGACGACGCGTGGCGAGAGTGAAAATCCAGCGATTGCGCCCGGCTGAGCCCGTGCCAGCGAATGAAGCGAACGGGATAGTGGAGGCTACAAAAGCAAAAGCTGCAAAAAAGGAGCATTGAGTTTTCGGTCGAATGACGCGCTACTTCTTCCATCGCTTCTTGCTGACGCTTCCGGCGCTCTGGCTTGTGCTGACGATGGTGTTCCTGCTGATCCATATCGTTCCAGGAGACCCCGTTGAGCAGATGCTGGGAGAGAGCGCGGCCCCGGGACAAGCGGCAGAACTGCGCCACACGCTGGGGCTGGACCGGCCGCTGATCATACAGTACGGCGAGTATCTGTGGCATGTGACGCAGGGAGATTTCGGGCAATCGTTTAAGTTTCAGGCGCCGGTGCGGCGCATTATTTTTGAACGCTATCCGGCGACGTTGCAATTGGCGTTTCTGGCGTTGCTGGTGTGCATTGCGATTGCCATTCCCGCGGGGGTGCTGGCAGCGCACCGTCGGGGGGCAACGACGGATCGAACTATCGGCGTGCTGACACTCTTTGGGCTGGCGGTGCCTAACATTGCGCTGGGGCCTCTGTTGATCGCGTTGTTTTCGATTGAGTTGGGGTGGCTGCCGGTTTCGGGCCGGGGCGGTGCATTGAACTACATCCTTCCGGCGGTGACCCTTGGCGCGGCGCTGGCGGCGATTTTGACGCGGATGGTGCGCGGCGCCATGCTTGAGGAACTTTCCAGCGATTACGTGCGAACGGCGCGTGCCAAAGGGTTGCGCACATCGGCAGTGCTCGTGCGGCACGCGTTGCGCAACGCACTTATTCCCATCACCACGATAATTGGCCTGCAGTTTGGGACTCTGCTGGCGGGTGCGATTGTTACGGAGACTATTTTTTCGTGGCCAGGTATCGGGCGCTTGACGGTGCAGGCGATTTCCGCGCGCGACTATCCGCTGCTGCAGGGGTGCATCCTAGTGATCGCGCTTTCTTATGTGCTGGTCAACCTGCTCACGGATTTTCTCTATTCCTTGATTGATCCGCGGGTGCGGCTGTCATGAAATTCGGCGCACCGCTCCGAGAGTTTCTGCAGCAGAGTTTGCTGGCGCGCGTTGGCTTTGCAATTGCTTGCCTGCTGGTGCTGGTAGCGCTGCTGGCGCCATGGATTTCGCCTGCGAGACCAGCCGCGCAGAATCTGGCGGTGCGGCTGCAAGGGCCGTCACTGAGCCACTGGATGGGCACTGACGAATTAGGCCGCGATATCCTCACGCGGATCATGTATGGCGCGCGAGTGTCGCTGTTCGTTTCCCTCTGCGTGGTGCTGGGCTGTGGTTCGATTGGGCTGGCTTTGGGCATGCTGGCCGGATATAGCGGCGGTGTCTTCGACCGCATTGTGAACCTGCTGTTGATCAACGCGTTTCTTTCGTTTCCCGGGGTGCTGCTGGCGATCGCGTTTGCTGCCTTTTTTGGTCCTGGGATCGGCAAAGTGATTCTGGCGCTTATCATCACGGGCTGGGCGGGGTATGCGCGGCTGGCGCGGGCGCAAGTGCTGAAGACCAAGGAGTTGGAATTCGTGCTGGCGGCAAGGTCGCTGGGAGCTTCGCCGTTACGGATTATGGTGCGGCATCTCTTGCCAAACATTATTCAACCAGTGCTGGTCCAGGCCACCATCGGGATGGCCGGAGCGATCCTGGCAGAGGCGACGTTGAGTTTTCTGGGGTTAGGCGTACTTGCGCCGATTCCGAGTTGGGGCGCGATGCTAAACGACGCGCGGAACCATTTATTTGACGCGCCGCATATGGTGGTTTTTCCGGCGCTGGCGGTGGTGTTGGCGGTTCTGGCGTTTAATTTGTTGGGAGATGCGTGGCGGGATTGGCTGGACCCGCGCACACGTTCGCAGATGACGGCGATGGAATCGAGCCGGTAGGGCTAGCTTTTTGTAAGCAGGACGGGAGTGCCGCGGCCGAGGCCAAGCGCGCGCGAAGCACTGCCTTTGTTTACGCCAATTTCCAGAAATCCGCTGGAGCCAATGTAGGCGACCGCTTCACCGGCTGGGCCGTGGGCAAACGTCGGCACAAACTTGGTGACGGGATGGCTGCCAACTTGCAGCCTCACTTCACCTTTTTCTATCGCACCGGCGGGCAAATCTTCCGCGCGAAAATTCGTAATCAGATTGCCGAAGGCATCCACCTTGAGGACGGCACCCTTCAGGAGACCATCCGCCTCCTTGGGCTTGGGCATGGCGAACTTCTTGAAGTCGGTGATTTCCTCTCCCATGCTGGCGGGTTGCCAGTTCTTGGAGAGCCACGCGGCAACGGGAACGAAAATATCGCGGCCATGAAAGGTTTTGCTCACTGGCTGCAGAAAATAGTGTTCGGAAGTGATGTGCCGAACGATGACAGGGTGCTCTTTTTCGTATACGCCAGAGAGGACGCCGTTATCCGGCGCAATGAAATACTGATTCTGCCCGCTGACAAGGATAGGGCGGCGTTCCGTGCCCACCCCCGGGTCTATGATGACCACGTGGATGCAGCGCGGAGGGAAATAGGAATAGGCGGAGGCGATGGAGAGGGCGCCATCGAGCAAGTCAAAGGGGGCCACTTGGTGGGTGATATCTACGATTTGTGCCTCTGGATTGATCTTCAGGATGACGCCCTTGAGCACGCCCACAAGATGGTCGTTGATGCCGTAGTCGGTGGTCAGGGTAATGATTGGAGTCGTCAAGAGTCTCTTCCTTTGGAGGAATTAAGGCGCCTTTTGATTGGTGGAGTGGAGAGGCACCCCATCATTCTGACGCTAACGGAGGACGCGGCGGGATGCAAGGAAAGTAGCAGGAAACGCTGCAAAAGTGCCAATGGCTGTTTGCGACTCCGGGCCCAGACTGTCCGCTGCAAATGTGGAACGGCCAGGCGCGCAACGCGCTGCAACTCGTGGCTAAGTGTCGGCGCGGCGACTTAGTCCAGCCAACACGCGAAGGTGGCCCAGGACCATCATGTCTCGATTCACGGGTTCCTTGTTCCGCACCAGATGAGCGCCGCGTCCGCCATCTGTGGCGTAGCCTTCGATATGAAGGATCGTATCGGGTTCGTTATCAGGGCGCGCCGTGTTTTCGATAGTCACCGAGCGCATCGCGGAATCGTAATGCACGATGATTTGATGAGATTTGCCACTGCACCAGACACGAAGATCGCCGAGCGCTGTTTCGTTGCACGTCAAAGTCTGCTCATTGGTCACGCAATTCCACTCGTGACACTGCGTGATGAAGGAGTCCACGAGTTCCTTCCAGACTTTTGGACCAAGGGCAATGGAAGCTTCCAGATTGAGACGGTCTTCCTGCTCCTGCGCCTCTTCCGAGAGTCTTGCGGCCAGATATTCCTGCGCAGCCCGCTTCGCGCTCACATCGTCCATGGTCAAGGCTCTCCGTAAGTTATTCTACACGACAATAGTCCAGCCTATTAAGGGACATGTATCAGCGGATACGCGTCTCCGGAAATAAGTTGAGTTTACTTTGCGACATACGTGCCGCCACCCTCGAGGTAAATGGTTCGGTCGCTGAGGGCAAAGAATTTGAAGCTGAATTCGTCCTTTACCTCCGTATTGGATTGGCCAGTGAAAATAAATTCACCATGGAAGTACAGGCCACCATCAGGCCGGTAAATCGAACAATTAGTTTTAAGTGATCCTGCATCACGGCAGGAAATAAACAGGCCGCTAGTGAAGACTGAATTCTTAGGAATCGTAACCGAACGGATGTGCTGCGTTGGGATGAGCATGCCTTTTTCAAGATAGATCCTGTTACCGTCGAACGCATTGAAACGCAATTCGTCCGAACGGGCAGCGCGCGCAGACCCCGACAGTTGGAAAAAGCCCCCTCCCGTAACGTCGCCGGTGGACTCATTGTAGGCGAGGCAGCGGTTGACATTGTGCTCCGCATCCACATCGCACTCAATGAAACTACCCCCGTCAGGACCACCCGCCCAGACAGCGTTGGCGGGTACCAATGGAGGCTTAGGAGGGGGTGTTACCTTTGAATGGCAACCTGTAAGTGACGAAATCAACAGCCAAATAGTGACGCGAATCATTCTGAGGCTCATTTGGGTCGCGCAGGGATTCTTGCTCATAAAAACCAGCGTATGCCACTCAGTTCATTTGACCAAATTATTTATGCATTCACGACTTTGCAGTTGGAAACAAGGCAATTCCATTCCGCTGACTGACCCAGTGTGTGATAAGGCGGTTGTCGAGACTGGTGCGCGGCCGCGGAGCAGAGTTGCTTGCGTTCAGCGGGTGGGCATCGTACGATTTTGAGTTGGTACTTCACGCGTCATTTGTAATATTGACCACTGTCAAGCGGCAGGTTGGCGTAGGGTGTGCCGCGACAGGGTGTTCGGTCGAGAGAAGGTCTGAATGAAATCGGTCGTGGTGGTTGGAGCGCAGTGGGGCGATGAAGGCAAAGGGAAGGTGGTTGACTACCTGGCGGGCTCGTTCGATTACATTGCGCGGGTAGCCGGTGGCCACAACGCGGGACACACAGTAATTATCGGCAAAGAGCGCCACGTGCTGCAGTTGATTCCGTGCGGGATTCTGCGTCCAAAGCAGCACGCCATCATCGGTCCGGGCGTGGTGATTGATCCTTCGGCGCTTGTGGCCGAAATCGAAATGCTAGCCAAAGGTGGGATCAGCGTGGCTGGTCGGCTGCACATTAGCAATCGCGCGCACCTAATCTTCCCGTATCACCGCGAACTGGATAAAGCCGCTGAATCCGCACGGGGTGCCAACAAGATTGGCACGACTTCGCGTGGCATCGGGCCGGCGTATGAAGACAAGATGGCGCGGCGTGGACTGCGCATGGTGGATCTGCTGACGCCGGAACTGTTTCGCGAGAAGGCCGCGCGTGTAATTGAGGAGAAGGACCGGCTCGCGCGCG
>CAYOOS010000167.1:0-8606 GCA_964405585.1 uncultured Acidobacteriaceae bacterium
CAAGCTGGCCAGCCGCTCCTCACCGTCACCAGCCCCGATTATTCCGCCGCGCGTTCCGCCTACATCAAGGCCAAGGATGCGTATCTCCTCGCCGACAAGTTCTATATCCGCGCCCAGGATCTCTTCGCTCACGGCGCTAACGCCCAGGCCGATCTCGAGCAGGCCGAATCCACGCGCACACAGGCTCACGCTGACATGGAATCCTCCGCCGACGCTCTCCGCGCTCTCGGCATCAAGGATCCCGAATCCGTCATCAAGCCCGCCGTGCAATCCACCGCGCAAATTCCCGTCCCCGCTCCCGTCTCCGGTGAAATTGTCGAGCGCCTCGTCGGTCCCGGCCAGCTTCTCGTCGGTGGCACCACGCAGTGCTTCACCATTTCCAACACCAATTCCGTCTGGGTCCTCGTCAACGTCTACCAGAGCGATCTCCCTTTCGTGCACATCGGCGACTCCGTCGAAATCAATACCGAAGCCTATCCCGAACTCTTCCACGGAAAAATTTCTTCCATCGCCCCCGCTCTCGATCCTACGACGCGCACCCTGCAAGCCCGCATCGTCACGCAGAATCCCGGCAAAAAATTGAAGCGCGACATGTTCGTCACCGCTCTCGTCAACGCCGGTTCCATCCCCGACGCCATTACAGTTCCCGATGCCGCCGTCCTTCGCGACACCGAAAACCAGCCCTTCGTCTACGTGCAAACCGACACCAACAAGTTCGCTCGCCGCCTCGTCACTCTCGGCAGCAGCAGCAATGGCCGCACGCAAATCGCCACCGGGCTCAAAGAAGGCGAACACCTCGTCGGCGATGGCAGCCTGTTCCTGCAATTCAAGAATTCCCTTCAGCACTAAGAGGAGCGCTTCGCACCCACCCCCATGATCCATCGCATCGTTCAACTCGCTCTTCAGCAGCGCTTCCTTGTGCTCATGCTCACGATTTTGATCATCGTCGCGGGCACCTGGTCCTTCCAGCAGATGCCCGTGGACGCCTACCCCGATCTCTCCCCGCCCTTGGTTGAGCTGATCACGCAATGGCCCGGCCACGCCGCCGAAGAAGTCGAGCGCCTCACCACCCTGCCACTCGAACTCGCCATGAACGGCTCGCCTCAACTCCACGTCATGCGCTCCATTTCTCTCTACGGCCTGTCGGACATCATCCTCACCTTTAATGATGGTACCGACCCGTACTTTGCCCGCCAGGTCGTCTTCCAGCGCATCAGCGATGCCACTCTCCCCGTGGGCGTCACTCCCAGCATGGCCCCGCTCTTCAGCCCCAGTGGCCTCGTCTATCGCTACGTGATCGAGAGCCCCGATCGCTCTCCAATGGAACTCCACACCTACGAAATCTGGAACATCGAACGCGCTTACAAAAGCGTTCCCGGCGTTGCCGATGACTCCGGTTTCGGCGGACCCACCATGGAGTATCACGTCCTCCTGGACCCCGTAAAACTCAACAACTATCACCTTCCCGTCGTGCAAATTGTTGCCGCGCTAAACGCCAACAATGCCAATACCGGCGGCGGCTTCTATACGCAAGGCGGACAGTTTTATTACGTGCGCGGTCTCGGCCTCGTGCAAACGACCGAGGACATTGGCGAAATCGTCGTCGCCAGCTTGAATGGCGTTCCCGTCCGCATCAAGGACATTGGCCGCGTCGAGATTGGCCACGCCCCGCGCCTCGGTATCTTTGGTTTTCAGACCAAGCAGAAGAACGATGACGACGCTGTCGAAGGCGTCATCCTGATGCGCACCGGCGAGCAAACCCAAAAAGTCCTCGAAGGCGTCGAGAAGAAAACCGAAGAGATCAACAAAACTCTTCTCCCGCCCGACGTCAAGGTTCGTCCCTACTACGACCGCAGCGACCTCGTCCGCGTCACCACCGATACCGTCGAAAACAATCTTCTTCGCGGCATGATTCTCGTCTTTATCGTCCTCATCTTTTTCCTGGTCAGTTTCCGTGCTGCGGTCATCACCGCCCTCACCATTCCGCTCGCTCTCCTCTTCGCCTTCATCTTTCTCCATTTGACCGGCGAAGCCGCCAATCTCCTCTCCATCGGCGCCATCGATTTCGGCATCATCATTGACGGCACCGTCGTCATGGTCGAGAACATCTATCGCGAACTCGGCCTGCGTAAGGGCCAGGACTACAAGCTCAACGAAGTCATCCAGGCTGCCGCTCGCGACGTGGACCGCCCCATCTTCTATTCCGTCGCGGTCATCATTGCCGGATACCTTCCGATTTATGCCCTCTCGGGTCCTGCCGGAAAACTCTTTCATCCCATGGCGGACACCATGGGCTTCGCTCTCCTCGGCGCTCTCCTGTTCACCCTCACCCTCGTTCCCGTCCTCGTTTCCTACTGGTTCAAGCGCGGCGTTCACGAGAAAGAGAATCGCTTTTATGAGTGGTTCAAGCGCGAGTATGGTTCCGAGCTTAAGTGGTGCCTCAAGCGTCCCAAGCTCACCATGCTTCTCGCCACTCTCATTTTCGCGGCCTCTCTCTGCCTCATCCCCTTCATCGGCGGCGAATTCATGCCTCACCTCGATGAAGGCGCCATCTGGGTCCGTGCCACCATGCCTTACACCATTTCCTTCGAGGAAGCCGCCAGGTTTGCCCCCAAGGTCCGCGCCCTGCTGATCCAATATCCCATGGTCACCACGACCGCCTCGGAACTCGGCCGCCCCGATGACGGCACGGATCCCACCGGCTTTTTTAATTGCGAGTTTTATGTCGGCTTAAAGCCCTACGGCGATAAGTCCTGGAAGAGCGGCCGCATTCACTCCAAGGAAGAGCTCACGGAGGATCTCCAGAAAAATCTCGAAGGCTATCCCGGTGTGATTTTCAATTACACTCAGCCCGCCGAAGACGCCGTGGACGAAGCCCTCACCGGCCTTAAGTCCGCGCTCGCTGTTAAAATCTTCGGCCCCGACCTCAATGTTCTTGAGAAGAAAGCCGTAGAAATCAAAAATGTTCTCGACAAGACTCCCGGTTTCACCGAACTCACCGTCGTCCGTGAACTCGGCCAGCCCAGCCTTATCATCGACGCCGATCGCGCCAAAATCGCCCGCTATGGCATCAACGTTGCCGATGTCGAAGCCGTTGTGCAAGCCGCCGTCGGTGGCCAGGCCGCCACGCAGGTCATTCAGGGAGAAAAACTTTTCGATCTCGTTGTCCGCATGGATCCCAAGTTCCGCTCGGACGCCCGCGAAATCGGCAATCTTCTTGTCCCCGCTCCCGCTGGCCAGCAAATTCCTCTCTCCGAACTCGCCTCCATCAAGGAATCTACCGGAGCCTCTTTCATCTATCGCGAAAATGACGCGCGCTACATCGGCATCCAGTTTTCCATTGAAGGGCGCAACCTCGAAGGCCTCGTCCGCGAAGGCCAGAAGAACATCGCCAAGAGCGTCAGCCTTCCGGAGGGCTACCGCCTGGATTGGGGCGGCGAATACAGCGAACTTTTGGAAGCCAAGGCGCAACTCGCGGTTATTGGTCCGCTCGCCGTCTTCATCGTCTTCCTCATCCTTTTCGCGCTCTACGGCAACATCAAGTTTCCCGCCACCGTCGTCCTCAGCGTGGTCATGACCGAACCCGTCGGCGCGCTTCTTGCTCTCAAGCTCACCCACACTCCATTCAGCGTTTCTTCGCTTCTTGGACTGATCGTATTGATGGGCGTCTCGGCGGAAACCGCCATCATTGACGTTTCCTATATCAATAAGCTGCGCCTCGAAGGCCAGGACATCGCCAGCGCCACCTACGAAGGCTCTTTGGTCCGCCTCCGTCCCATCATGATGACCGCGCTAGTCGCCTGCCTCGGCCTGCTTCCTGCGGCCCTTTCCACCGGCGTCGGCTCGGACTCCCAGAAACCCTTCGCCATCGTCATCGTCGCGGGACTTATCTCCCGCCTCTTCCTCGGCCGCATCGTTAGCCCCGTCCTCTACCAAATGGTAGCCCGCAAAGGCGACGTCCTTCAGGTCTAGTTATGGAGTGCGGCAGCTTGCTGCCGCTTTTACAACCTCAGCCCTTCCACCAAACTGTCTTCCTTCTCAAGGAGGTTGCCCCAGGCACGGAGCTTGTGCCTGGGTCTTGGGGTTCTCTTCTTAGCCCGGGAACGCGATTCTCCGGAATGGCATTTTCCAACTCTTCCGCTCTTAAACTCTTTCACTATTACACTTCTTCTCTGCGACCTCTGCGTCTCTGCGTTATCTTTTCTTCATTCTTTCGCTCCTTACTGAAAACTTATAACTGAAAACTGAAAACCCTCCCGCCTCCTGTGCTACTTTATCCCGTACTCCAAATCATCCTTCCGGAGCGAACACGATGCCCCCCATCTCCCTCCGCAACCACGGCCCCAAAGCCCGCATCGCCGTAATCCCCGGCGACGGCATCGGCAGGGAAGTAACCCCCGTCGCCGTCCAGGTAATCAAAGCCGCCACCGCCAAGCGCAACCGCCCCATCGAATTCGTCGAGTTCGATTGGGGCGCCGACAAATACCTTCGCGAGAAAGTCTCCCTCCCCGATGGCGCCATCGAAATGCTCCGAGACGAATTCGACGCCATCCTCTTCGGCGCCCTGGGCGATCCCCGCGTCCCCTCCAACCAGCACGCCGCCGACATCCTTCTAGGTCTCCGCTTCAAGCTCGACCTCTTCGTAAACGCCCGCCCCGCCGAACTCCTCCACCCGCGCTTCACCCCGCTCCGCGACCGCACTCCCGCCGACATCAACTTCATGGTCTTCCGCGAAAACACCGAAGGCCTCTACGCCGGAGTAGGCGGCTTCTTCAAGAAAGACACTCCCGACGAAATCGCCGTCCAGGAGGACGTCAACTCCCGCAAAGGCGTCGAGCGCATCATCCGCCACGCCTTCGCCTACGCCCGCGCCAAGAAACTGAAACGCCTCTGCATGTCCGACAAATCCAACGCCCTAACCTTCGCCCACGACCTCTGGCAACGCGTCTTCAAATCCGTCCGCCTCGAATACCCCGACGTCGATTCCCGCCACCTCTACATCGACACCCTGGCCATGGAACTGGTCCGCGATCCCAGCCAGTTCGACGTCATCGTCACCTGCAACCTCTTCGGCGATATCATCAGTGACCTGGCCGCCCAACTAGCCGGTGGCCTGGGCCTGGCTCCCTCCGCCAACATCCACCCCGGCCAATCCTCCCTCTTTGAGCCCGTCCACGGCTCCGCCCCGAACATAGCCGGGAAGGGCATAGCCAATCCCTTCGGCGCAGTCCTAGCCTCCGGCATGTTGTTGGAATTCCTAGGCTGGAATGAAGAATCCGCAGCGTTAAAGCAAAGCGTGAAGTCCGCCTTAGCCGAAAATATCACCACTCCCGACCTGGGCGGATCTAAACCAACCCTTGAAGTGGCGGACTATCTAGTCAATTACGCCGCCAAACATTCATGAATCACATGAAGTAATTTCGGGATAGCAGATATCAGCGATCAGATATCAGGAACCAAGAACTAGGAATCAGGTGGTTGCCCCAGGCCCGCCGAAGGAGGGTGCCTGGGTCTTGGGTTTTCTTCTGTCTTCGGGGATCGCCATTCTCCCGAATGGCGCATTTCACCTCCCGCGTACTTGGACAAACTGTCATCCCGACCGGAGAGCCAGCGTACTTTGCTGGCTCGGATCGGAGGGATCGTGGCACGCAGCTAGCCCAGAGCGATTCGGCGAGACCATGGGGGACACAAGTCACAACGCCACTCGGAGAAGGGGAGTAGACTGGAAGTCAGAAAGCCCATATCCGCTGAGGTGAACCACTGTGGACCCAGACGCTCGAAAGGTACTGACTGTATTTCTGTTTCTCCCGGTAGGCACTGTTGTCACAGGCTATCTTCTCGCTTGGCGCTCAAAGAACACCGCTGTCCGCCGAGTTGGCGCAGGGATAGTTGCTGTGGTCGTATGGCTATTTGGTTTTGGTACCTTGCTCGCGGCAGTCGGCAAACTCTCCATTGGGCTCGGCCACGGCTTTGTTTGGGAGGATCTTCTGGCGATTCCGGTCGTGCTCGCTGTCCCGTTCTTTCTGCTTTTCATCGCCTTTCGATGCACGGGCATCGCGATCCACGGTGAGCGCTCCCGCGCGTCTGCGGCTCCCA
This sequence comes from uncultured Acidobacteriaceae bacterium, assembly GCA_964405585.1. GTDB lineage: Bacteria > Acidobacteriota > Terriglobia > Acidiferrales > UBA7541 > Acidiferrum. The sequence continues at coordinate 6,097 of CAYOOS010000167.1, forward strand.
GGCCCTAATCCCGCTCCCTCCACCCAATTCTCCGCGCCCTCCGCATTATCGGTGCAACTCCCGGTCTTCTTCGCTTTACTTAAAACTGCCCACTAAAAACTTACAACCGATTACCTTCTCCTCACCAGCGCCGTAATCCCCAGCCCAATCAAGAATCCCCCAACGTGAGCCCAGAAGGCCACGCCTCCCTGCGCCGCCGTCCCGAGTTGGCCGACTCCTTCCAGAAACTGCAGCACGAACCAATACCCCAGAATAAAGAACGCCGGAATCGGAATCAGGAAGATGAAAAAGAACGTCAATATCCGGTGGGTAGGGAAGAGCAAGATGTACGCGCCCATCACTCCGCTGATCGCGCCGCTGGCCCCGATCGCCGGGTAAGGCGAACTCAAATTGAAGAGCACGTGCACCAGCCCCGACCCGATCCCGCACACCAGATAAAACACCAGGTACCCCAGATGCCCGAAGTAGTCCTCGACGTTATCCCCAAAAATCCAAAGGAACAGCATGTTCCCCAGCAGATGCATTAGCCCGGCGTGCAGAAACATGCTGGTGAAGAGTGGCTCGAACGCCGCTTGAAACCCAACATGTCCGCCAATGAATTGCGCCACATGCACCGGGACGGTTCCGTTGGCCATCAGGAAGCGTTGCTCGACCCGCGCCGGCAAGCTGAGCTCATAAACAAAAACCACCACGTTCGCCAGGATCAACGCGATGTTGACGAACGGCGTGGTGCGCGTCGGGTTTATATCCTTCAGCGGAATCATCGGTCAGCGGGGAAGCGCGGCGAATTGGATGCCCTATCCATGAAGATGGCCACAGAGTAGCCGAAACGCCGAAAAACGCAAAGCCCGTCCCACCGGGGCCAGGGGCAGGGAACTGTGTCCTATAATGTTTTTCCGCCAGCTTGCGAGTTAACATAATCATGGCCGCGCCGAAAGTAACGTTTTCCCCATTATTTCGGTCGGTTTCTCCGGCGAGGTTGTTTGTGTTGCCAGTTTCCGAAGTCTGTAGCTCACCCCTTCAGGGGTGAGGATTTCCATAGCTCGATCCCCGCATGCGCCAGCGCAGGGATGGCCCATGAGCCCATCTCCCTCCCCCATCCCTTCCCAGAATGCGGGAGAGTTGCCTGAGTTATGGAAACCCTCAGGCCTCAAAGGCCTGAGCTACAGACTGACAACTGATCACTGAATACTGACGACTTTTTTCTCCTCTCATGTTCGCAAATCATTGCGGCAATCCCCCCGTGTATGGTAAGTAAGAAGGTCCTGCATTGCGCGCGATGGACGCAGGTTACTCCTGTACCCAATCTCTTGGTTGGCGCGCTGACAACCGATGCCTGCCCGCGAAACGGAAGCCATCATTCTGAAGACTTTCCCGCTGGGTGAGGCGGATCGCCTGGTCAGTTTCCTGGGTCGTTCGTCGGGCCGCATGCGGGGTGTAGCCGCAGGGGCGCGCCGCTTGAAGAACCGCTACGGCTCCACGCTGGAACTGCTCTCCCACGCGCAGCTCTGGTACATCGAACGCGAGACCCGCGACCTCGTACGGATCCAGCAGGCGGAATTGCTCGAGTCGTTCAACAAGGCGCAGAGCGATTACGGCCTGAGCACCGGCCTGGCGCTCGTCAGCGAGATCGTCGAGCAGGTTTTGCCCGAGCATGAAGTGTCCGAAGCGATGTTCCGGCTGATCCTGCTGACGGCGCGGGAAATCGAGCGGCGCAACAGCGGGGCGTTGCCGCTCAGCTACTTCGCGTTCTGGACAGTGCGGCTGGCGGGCTGGCTGCCGCGATTCGATGCCTGCAGCGTCTGCGGCAAGCCGTTTGGGAAGAATCCGGCGTATCAGGCCGCGTACGATCCCGGGCTGCTCTGCGACGATCACCGCCGCTCCGGCATGAAGCCGGTATCGCTGGAGGGCAGGGAACTCGCGGAACGATTCGCCGGGGAACGGCTGGACCGGTTCGATACGGCGATCGAAGGTTTGCCCGGAGTGAAGGAGTTGCGGGAAGCAGGCTTGAACTGGATCGAGCATCACACGGAGCGGCAATTGAAGACGCGGGAATTGTTGGAGACGCCGTAAAGTGAGGACCGGAAGCAAGAATGTCGGCGCGCCGACAATTGCGGAACGAATCGGGAAAGATCCTGCAGCTCAGGCCGTTGAGGCCTGAGGGTTTTCGTAGCGAGGCCGGAGTGTTGCGTTGGATAGAATTGGTGGATGGCGTTCGGGAAAGTCTCACTCCTGAAGGGGTGAGCTACAGGGCGGGATGGCGCGGCGATTGTGGTTACAAAATGTCGGCGCGCCGACATTTTGCAAAGGGTTTGCAACTAGCAGCGGATGCGGAGAATTCTTTTGACTGTTAAAGCTAAACTTGAACTGAAACACAAAGGCTTGACCTTTCAAGACTTAATTCTGAAGCTCATGCACTTCTGGGGACGCCAGGGTTGCGTCCTGCAGCAGCCCTACGACACCGAAGTTGGCGCGGGCACGATGTCTCCGGAAACGTTTTTGCGCGTCCT
>CAYOOS010000168.1:0-2281 GCA_964405585.1 uncultured Acidobacteriaceae bacterium
AACCCGATTGAATATCGACAACGCATTTAGGAACAAAATGCGAAACCTGTCAAAACCAGGATAGTTGTTAGTGACGAGACGGAAATAGTTCATGCCTATTTCAAGTCGGTCCGTAAGATTCCTTGTGTGCAAAGCATAATCACCAAAGTCATTGGGGCACTTGCTTTGCTCCGGAATCACCACGACCGGAAATTCGCCCTCGATCAGATGGTGGAACTTGCGCCTCTCGTCAGCCACCTCCAAGTTATTTGGGAATTGGATGGAGATGCCGACCTCAGCAATCGGCGGCTTTTTGAAGACTATAGGACGCATATTCACTAGCGCCAATGCTAGGCGTAAGCATCAATTATATCAAGCAGGAGTTAGGCAAGCGGACACTTCTTTCAGACCGTGACCGGTGCGTTATTTTCCGCTTTCCTGCTGCTGGCTGCACCCCAACCCCGCCCTTTTTCCTCAATTCCCACGCTTTTCCACAACGTGTTCGAATACTCGTTCCAAAATAGTCCACTTATACTTAACTATTCTATTGACAAAATAGTATCAACGCGCCAAACTTTTCCACATGTCAAACGCAAGACCAAACGATATCTTCAATCTTTGCCAGTTTACTTTCGCCAATGGCCGCATGTGCGGCCTCCCCGCTCATCCCAAGCATGACGGCCTTTGCCTCGTCCACGCCCGCCGCTCCAAACCCGAGCCACGCGAGGATAATCTCGCCGCCGAGCTCGCCTCTCCCGCCGGCGATTTCATCACCCAGATTGACATCAACCACGTTCTCGGCAATCTCTTCCAGGCCCTCGCCTCCAACCGCATCACTCCACGACGCGCCGGAACTCTCGCCTACATCGGCTGCCTCCTCTCGCAAACGCAATTCGCCGCCAAAAAAGAAGCCGCTTATTGGGAAATCGACAAACCCACCATGAGAAAACTTGTCGAACTAAAGTATCCAAAACAGCCATCCACTATGCTCGATCCCGCTCCGCCCAATCCCGCTCCCCCCAAGCCCGCTGCCAAGGCCGCCAAATGAAATCTCCCGCCTCCACCCCCGATCTACCCAAAGATCCCTCCGAGTTCCCCGACCCCGGCCAAACCAATCTCTCCGAAGAACTCGCCACGCCCTCCGGCGATTTCCTCACTCAAGTTGACATCAACCACATCCTGGGCAACCTCTTTCAAGCCCTCGCCGCCAATCGTATTTCCACAAAACGCGCCTCCGCCCTCGCTTATATCTGTTTCAATCTCCTCAAGTCTCAGGAAGGCATGCACGATCAGGTTCGCTTCATGGAACTAACCGGGTTCCGTTTTCTCCACAAGGCCCTCAAGGAAAAGTATTTCAAAAAGTCCGTCCCCCTCCCAAAAATTCCCGGAACCTCTCCCCTACCCCCATCTCTCAAACCTAATCTAGGCAAATAACCATGCCCCGTCCCCTCTTCTCTTCCTCTTTCCTCTGTGCCCTCTGCGCCTCTGCGTTAAACTCTCTTGGATTTTCTTCCCATTTTGAAACTCCATCCGCAAATTTTGCACGCATTTCTCACCTAACTCCTTTGTTTCCCCTTGATACAAGCCATTCTCCCGTAACTCCTTTGTTTCCCCTTGATACGAGAAACAGGCCGGGTACACCCCCCCTCCAGCCTCTCCAACAGTTCCGTTTTGGGAGGTTTCCCCGGGAAATTCAGCCAGCCAATTCGGGGAAGGAGTACTGCAGGCCTTGCACTACGCCGCGCAGTTCGGCTAGCCCTTTCAGGCGGCCTACGTAGGAATAACCGGGGTTGCTGTTTTTGTGGATGTCGTCGCCGAGGAGATGTCCATGATCGGGGCGCATGGGCATTTCGTGATCTTTGCGGTGGGCGCGCCGCCGGGACAATTCTTCTTCCAGCAAAGCGCGGACAATGCCGACCATATCCGCATCGCCGTGAAGATGCTCCGCTTCATAAAAAGAATCATCGCCAACGCGAGTGACTTGGCGAAGATGCGCGAAATGAATGCGCGGAGCGAACTCGCGAATCATGGCGAGCAAATCATTGTCGGCGCGCGCTCCATACGAGCCGACGCAAAAGGTGAGGCCATTCGCGGGCGTGTCGGCGCCTGCAAGGAGGGCTCGAGCATCATCAGCGGTGGAAACCACGCGCGGGATGCCAAAGAGCGGCTGCGGTGGATCGTCGGCGATTGTGGATTTCTGCTCGACACGCGCGATCCGCGCGACATCGCGGACGCGCTCGCTCTCGCCGCGACCGCGACCTCCGCGGATCAAGACCGGCGCGTCGCGCGAGCAGGGCGGTTC
>CAYOOS010000168.1:2291-8512 GCA_964405585.1 uncultured Acidobacteriaceae bacterium
AGAGCGGCTGCGGTGGATCGTCGGGGTGAATCGCCAAGCGCACGCCCAGCTCTTCGGCAACCGGCGCGACTTCCCGGAGGAATTCGATGAGCGCGGAACGCAAGCTGCTGTGCGTGGCTCCGTTCCACTCGGCGCGCGCTTCGCAAAGCCCATTACGCGTGTACGACGTTTCGCCGCCGGGAAGTCCCGCGATGATGGCGCGCTCGAGTTCGAGTTGCTTGGCTTCGGACATGGCGTGGAAGCGGTCGCGTGCGGCAGCGACACGTTCTGGCGCGTAATCGCGCTCGGCATTGGGGCGTTCAAGGAGAAAGATGTCGTACGCGGCGAAATCCACGGCATCGAAGCGCAGGGCAAAGCCCGTGCTGGGCAATCGCCACTTAAGATTCGTGCGCGTCCAGTCCACCAGCGGCATGAAGTTGTAGCAGACAACATGCACGCCAGCCTTGGCGACGGCGGCGAGCGAATCTTTCCAGGCGTCGATATATTTGCGGTACGGCCCGGAGCGGAGCTGGATGGAGCTGTGAACCGGAATGCTTTCAACGACAGACCAAACCAGGCCCGCGGACTCGATTTCCGCCTTGCGTTTCAGGACTTCGCTGAGCGGCCAGGCCTCGCCGCCATACATGTGATGCAGCGCGGTGACGATTCCTGTCGCGCCCGCCTGCTTGATGTGATGCAGCGGAATCGGATCTTGTGGACCGAACCATCGCCAGGTTTCTTTCATGCTTGTATCGTAATACATTCTGGCGTGCTGATTGCAGAGCGCGGCGGATTGCGGACGAGACGGCAAATCGCGGGACGCGTTGCAATCCGGTTCTGATTCGCTACCATAGAAGCACGAGGCGATGCTCCAGGCGCCGCTAAGACTGGAAAGGGAATATAGATGAAACGTGCATTTTTCGCCGCTCTGCTGGGCGCAACCGTGCTCTTTGCCGGAGCGTGCAAGCCAAAGCCGGATGACAAGGAAGCGATCCGCGCCGGGGTCGTCAAATACCTGGGCTCGCTGAACACATTGAATGTGAGCGCGATGGATATCAACGTGACGCAGGCTACCGTGAATGGCAATCAGGCGCAGGCGCAGGTGGAAATCCGGCTGAAGAATGGCCCACCCGATGGCGCGAGCATGAAGCTTTCCTACAATCTGGAAAAGCGCGGCGAGGAATGGGCAGTGGTGAAGAGTCAACCGGCCGGCGGATCGTTTCAGCACCCCGCGCCGGGACAAATGCCAGCCGGAGGAATGCCTCCCGGGCATCCGAACGTGAATGGAACGACAGGACAGGCTCCCGCAGGACATCCGGACTTCGACGACATTATGAAATCGGCGCAGCCGCCGGCACCACAGGCTCCGCCGGCGTCGGGTGGGGCAAGTACGACGAAGCCGTGAGCGGGGGATGACGATATCAGATATCAGTTATCAGATATCAGGAATCGGCGATCAGCGACCGTCGACCGGGAACCGGAAAATAGAAATTGGAAAATGGAAATTTGAAGGAGGCCGCGGTCTTCTTCCTGCTTTACTTAAAACTTAAAACTCAAAACTTCTTACTTGCTTTCATAATCCTGCAAATCATCGGTCGGCAGCGCCACGCGGACGGCATTCAGCACCGCGAATAAATCGATCAGTTCCTGGCCGATCGCGCCCCAAATCGGTGGCAAGAATCCGAACGCAGCGGCGATCATGCCGACAATGCTCGCTGCCATTCCGCCGAGAGCGCTCTGCAGAGCGATGCGCCGCATCCGCTGGCCGATGTGCATCAGTTCATCGATCTTCCCGAGCGCCGTTTCCAGCACAACTGCATCGGCCGCTTCCGTGGTGATGTCGTTCTGCGTGCCGAACGCGACGCCAACTGTCGCCGCCATCAGCGCGGGAGCGTCGTTGATTCCATCGCCCACAAATAGCGTGCGCGCTTTGGCCGTTTCCGCCTTCACAATGGCCACTTTCTCCTCGGGACTCTTTCCGGCGTGGACTTCCGTGATGCCGACGCTTTCCGCCAGGTATTTCACCTCCGACTCGCGATCGCCGGAAAGCAGCATCACTTTAGCCACGCCGTGTTTCGGCTCCAGGTGCTGGATGAAGGAAGCGCTCTCCTTTCGGGGAGCATCGTGGAAGCGAACCGCCGCGGCGTATTTGCCGTCAATGAAGATGAGGCATTCAAGACCGCTGACTAGTTCCGGCAACGGCAGAGAATGCGTATCCACCCTGTTGCGGCCGGTGATTTGTACATTGTGCCCTTCGACGCTGGCGACCAATCCGAGGCCCGGCCGCTCGCTAATATGCTCCACGGAGAGGAAGTCAACCTCTTCCTGCTTGGCCGCATTGACTATGGCGCTGGCGAGCGGATGCTTGGAATATTGTTCCGCGCTGGCGGCGAAGCGCAACACATTGGCGCGATCGAATCCCTCCGCGCACAGCACTTCAGTCAGCCGCGGCCTGCCGTAGGTCAATGTGCCGGTCTTGTCGAAGATGAGCGTTCGGCAATTCTCGATCTGCTCCAGAACCGCGGGATTCTTGATGATGATGGCGCGGCGCGCGGCGAGAGAAATGGCCCCGATGATCGCGGTGGGAATTGCAAGAAGCAGTGGGCAAGGAGTGGCGATGACAACGACGGCGAGGAATCGCTGCGGCTGATGAGTGAGCAACGCGGCTGCGGCAGCAACGGCGAGCGCCAGCGGCGTGTACCACGCGCCGAGTTGATCACCGAGGCGGCGCAGTTTGGGGCGCTCCTGCTCGGTCTGATGCATCACTTGCATGATGCGGGCGTAGCGCGAATCCTCCGCCAACTTCTCGGCGCGGATCAGCAGAGCTTGTTCACCGTTGATGGCGCCGGAAATCACCATCGAGCCAGGCGTCTTGGAGATTTCGTAGGGCTCGCCAGTGAGGTAGGCCTCGTCCATAATGCCGTGGCCTTCGAGGACGGTGCCGTCAACGGGGCAGATTTCGTGGGGGAGAACGGTGAGTTCGTCGCCGACGCGGATGTCGGCCAGCGCGACCTCAACCAAGCCGCCGGTTTCTTTGCGGTGGGCGACGCTGGGCATGCGACGCGCCAGAGCATCGAGGACCGAGGATGCGCGGGCGGTGGCGAACTCCTCGAGGGCTTCGCCGCCGGAAAGCATCAATACCACGATTGTGGCGACTAGATACTCGCCGAGCACGATTGCCGTCAGGATGGAAACGCCGGCGAGAAGGTCTGAGCCGAATTCGCGGCGGATGAGTTTCTTGAGCAACACCCAGAGGAGAGGGACGCCGCCGATGAGCAGGGCGACAAAGAGAGGGATGTTTGCCAGGAGGGCAGGGAAGTGCAAGGCGTACTTCAGGATGACATGCAAAACTATTGCAAGTAGGGTGAGAGCGGCGATGTAGGTCTCTTTGGAAGGAACGAATCCCGGTTTCGCGGGAACAGCCATTGACATTACTTATTACACAAGTACTGTTTGAAGTCAAAGGTGCAACAGTGTTGCGACTGGGAAATGCGCGGCTTTTTACAGGGGCCCAAGCTCAAATCGTTTTATCTTTTGAGTAGCAGAGCGATTCGAGGTTGCACTCGACACATTTGGGTTTGCGGGCGGCGCAGACGCGTCGGCCGTGCCAGATCAACTGGTGGGAGAACTTGATCCACTTGTTCTGCGGGATGATGGCCATCAGGTCCTGCTCGATTTTCTTGGGATCTTCGTTGCGCGTCAGGTCCAGGCGGTTGGAGAGACGAATCACGTGGGTATCCACGACTATTCCTACGGCGATTCCATAAGCCGTGCCTAGAACGACGTTTCCCGTTTTGCGGGCCACTCCTGGAAGGGTGAGGATTTCTTCCATGGTACGCGGCACCTGGCCGGCGAATCGCTCCACGATGGCTTTGCTTGCTCCCATGATGGACTTCGTTTTGTTGCGGAAGAAGCCGGTGGGACGAATTTCTTTTTCCAGGTCGGCGGGATTGGCGTAGGCGAAATCTTCCGGCTTCGTGTATTTCTTGTAGAGCTCTTGGGTGACTTGGTTGACGCGGACATCGGTGCATTGCGCGGAGAGAATTGTGGCGATGAGCAATTGAAAGGCGTTTTCGTGTTTCAGTTCGCAGGTGGCGTTGGGGTAGGCCTCGTCGAGCTTCGCAAGAATGGCGGCGACGCGCTGGGGATTCGTGCCGGCGGAGGAGCTGGTTTTGCCCGGAGCTTTTTTCGCCGGTACTTTCCTCGCGGCATTCTTGACGGGCTTCGACGGCTTTGTTGATTTCCTCTTGACTGCCTTCCTTTTGGTGGCCATCGCAACCTCTTTGTGCATCCGATTCTAAACTGGTCCGAGCCCTATTCCTTGCAATTCCATGGCTTCGAGCAGGCGGCGGAAGGCATTGCCGCGGTGGCTGTGGGCGTTCTTTTCGTCCGGGGGCAACTCGGCAAAGGTCTTGCCCAATGCAGGAAAGTAAAACACGGGATCGTAACCAAATCCACCGGTGCCGCGTGGGGCTTCCAGGATTTCGCCATCCACTTTTCCTGAAACGACGGCAATCACCCGCCCGAGTTGCGCCACGGCGATTACGCAGACGAAGTAAGCTGAGCGCTGCGCTCCTGTTTTGCCCTGCAACGCAGCCAATAATTTCGCGATCTTCTGATCGTTGCTCGCGCCAACTCCAGCATATCGCGCCGAATGCACTCCGGGCTCGCCGCCTAGCGCGGGCACGACTAGCCCCGAATCATCGGAAAATACTATCTGTGAGCAGGTGCGCGAATAATAGAGCGCTTTGCCCGCAGCATTTTCGGCAAAAGTGTCCGCGGCCTCCGGGAATTCGGGCAACGCGGCGTATTGCGGGAGCAAATCCAATTCCAGGCCGGAGTGCGCGGCGGCGGCCAAGGCGCGAAACTCGCGCAGCTTTCCCGGATTGCCCGAAGCGAGATAGATTGTTTTTGTTGTTCCCACCGAAGTCATCGGCCGCGGCCAAGAAAATGCTCGGGCAAGACTTGGCGCTGCTCTTCGGCCAGCCGGCGGATTCCCGCGGCGCCCAACGCGAGGAGATCCTGCATCTCGCCGCCGGTGAAGGGGCGTCCCTCGGCGGTGGCCTGAATTTCCACGAAGTCGCCGCGGCCGGTCATCACCACATTCATATCCACTTCCGCACGCGAATCTTCCTCGTAGCAAAGGTCGAGGAGCGCCGCATCGTCCACGATGCCGACGCTGATGGCAGCAACGGAATCGATCAGCGGGGAGCGCTTCAAAATTCCAGCAGCGACCATACGCTCCATCGCCAACGCCAGGGCCACGAACGCACCGGTAATGGAGGCGGTGCGCGTACCGCCATCGGCTTCAATCACGTCGCAATCGAGTACAACGGTGCGTTCACCCATGGATTCGGTATCAATGACCGCACGCAAGGAACGACCGATGAGGCGCTGAATTTCCAGCGTGCGTCCGGTTTGCTTGCCACGGGCGGCTTCGCGCGGCGTGCGCTCTTCGGTGGCGCGAGGGAGCATGCCGTATTCGCTGGTCACCCAGCCTTTGCCGGAGCCTTTCAGGAAGCCGGGAACGCCATCGTCCACGGTGGCGGTACAGATCACGCGCGTTTTGCCGAGTTCGATCAAGACGCTGCCCTCGGCTTGCGAAATAAAGTCGGGAGTGATTTTCAATGCGCGAATCTGGTCGGCGGTTCGTCCGTCAATTCTCATAAGGTATGCCCCTTTTCCGGGCCTCTAACATCTTCTTTACCTGTCGTTCATCTCCGGCTATCTCTTCACCACGTTTTCAACTTTTTTCACGGCTTTTTCGATTGGGGCGGTAATTGCCGAAACCGCGGAGGGAGTTGGCGTGGGCGGCGCTCCCGGCACTTTTGTGTTCACGCGGAAGGTTTGCGTCAGATCGACATGGCCCGCCAGCGTTTCCACTTCCTGGCCGTGAATCAGGATTTTGATGCGCTGCACCTGAGGAACATTGGCTTCGAGGGTGCGCGCGATGGAATCGATGGCTAACTGCTCGCTCTGGATTCCCGAGGGGATGGAAGTGCCCAGGGCTTCGGAGAAATCCGCAATGGCAGTGCCGTCCGGCAAGATATAAAAGGCCAGGAGAGCGGCGTCTGGCGGCAAAGTGCGCGCTTCGGAATCGACGGGCCCGGCCAGCAATGTATTCAACACTTCCTTGGCGCGCAGGACAGGATCGTCGGAGAGCGGTAGTTCGACGGTGACCGCCCGCAGCAGGCCATCGTCGTTTCCCGATCCCCAGAACATTTTCACTTTCACTTTTGGCT